>JAESTW010000199.1 GCA_016763395.1 Kofleriaceae bacterium | reverse complement strand
TCTCAAAGCTCACCGGACACAATGGCTGAAATGCCCGCCTCCTACGCCCTACCAGGTGTTGCGCCTGTGCCTGCGCCCCTTGCTGCCGCGCTCATGCCAGCTGCCGCTCATTCCTCCACTGCAATCCCATCGGTGGCCATTCCGACTCCGCATTCAGCAATTGCAGCTGGAGCCATTCCAACACCGCATTCAGCAATTCCCTCCGGAGCCATTCCGACACCGCATTCAGCAATTGCAGCTGGAGCCATTCCCGCTGCCCACCCCGGCGCAAGCGGAGTGATGCCACAGATGACGCCAGCGCCGCCTCATACAATCGGCCCCCCTCCCGAAATTTCGCCAACTGCCTCGTATCCCGGCAATGCACTTGCAGCCCTGGGAGACGAGGGTATCCCAAACCCTGCCAACCCCAACCAAGTGTGGAAGCAGGCACATCCCTCAGCCCAAAAATGGGCTCAAAAGAGACAGCAAGGCGCGCCTCGGACACCGAGGCTTTCCATGATAGCAGTTGGCTTGCTCTTGAGCGGCTTAGGATTTTATCTGTTCAGTATTTTTCTGCCAAGCAAGGTTCCACTCTCTGCCGCTGAAAAGCTAGCACTCGCCAGCCAAGCGGGAGTTGATGAGAATGCGTGGCGCTTCACCGAGCAACTCGCTCTGGCAGCTAATCTCAACGCCGGACTCTTCGTCTTCCTAGGTGTGGTCGTAGTTCTACGCGGCGCGCTTTTTCGCCTCTCACCAACAGCGGCTGGCAAAAAGAAAAGCGGGAAAACGTCTATCCTGCTTATCTTTTGCTTCGTTCTCCTCGCATTGAGTTTTGGTGCTTTGTTGTTCACCGGATCGACAGCATGAAGTCCATCTACATCTCTTTTGTACTTGCCCTATGCTCCACCTGGGGTTGTCTAAATGGTGACAAAGAAGCAGTAACAAAGCCCGCAGAAAAGGTGGCTACAACCGGACAACTTCAAGACCAAGCTCCCACGGAGGCCTCGAATGCAGACACTCCGATGGCACGCGATCTGATTCGGATCTGTGATGGCGAAAAACTCTCAGGTGCCCTAGAACTCCCCTTGGGAGATAGGGCGATGCATACCGCCATATGGTTGGCCAGCAATATGGAGAGTCAAGCTGCACGAGATTTCTCGGCGTCGATTCGCGCGTTGCCAATGGCTGAACGCATCGTTCTTCTCAATGACGAGCTCAGCAAACACGCAATCGAAGAGTGTGACATTATTGGCCGATGGGCTGATTTTGACAAAAAGACAAACAAAGTCGAGTAGTTACAAACGACCCATGGCGGCAGAGGCACTAGGGGCGTATATTCTTTCTAGGGCGGGCCCTAAGGACCTTTGTCCGAGGAGAAACAATGGCAAATTTAGTAAAACGATCAAAACGGGGCGGAGGGATGATTCCAGCAGTAGCTAGTGCCATCATTCCCGGACTGGGACAACTCTTCAACGGTGATAGCGACAAAGCAATCGGAGTGTTCACTGTGTCGGTTGTTGCGGGACTTGGTTTTTGGGGAGGAATCCCCTTGATAGGCGGAGTCGCAGGCGTTGTCGCTCTCGGAACATGGCTCTACGGAATTGGTGACGGCTTCACCGGACGACGCGACTAGACCAGTTATTTGTCCGCGAGTGTCACGCAGCATACTCGCGCACACCTTAGCTGGCACTATTTGAAGAATTTCCCAAGAGCCGTTGAGAGATTGTCCAAGGCTTCGGATTTACCTCTCTTCTTGACAAGGGCATGGGCCTGAGACAATTCGCCCTTGTCGAACCACACACCGTGGGAAATACACATATCTACGACAACTCCCGAACGCGACAAAATCTCGGTTCGGTTCATTGGTTCAAGGCAACTCGGACACATTTTGTAACCAACATATTTCTCGACTGTGACTTTAGCGCTTGGTATGCCGCGATACGGTGCCATCGCGATCTCGATATCGTGCCCGCTGCGCAACGCGGACATCACCGATTTCATCGCAGCTCTAGGAACAAAGAGTCCCGAACACTCCACACAGGAGTAGGTCTGTGCTGGGTTCTTGCGCAATCCCAACCCGCAACACGGGCACTCCACTTGGCCCCATCTTGATGCCTCATCAGCCAAGAGAGCTCACCCAAACAGCACGCAACCGATAGTCTTCGTCCTGATCAATCCACCGGATCGTTCCCGTCTCGTCGATCATCAAGGTTGTTGGAATTGCCATTTATTTTAACGATGGTACTAGCGCGGGTGGAACCCCACCAACCGTAAAACTTCCAGTAGAAAACTCAAGAGCTTTTTGGCGCAAGAGACGGCCCGGCTCTCGCCTAGCAGCTATTTGGATTCGTGGGATTTGAGGAAGCGCATAGCCTTCGTTACCCTGGGAGCCACATCTCCACCACAACCAAGGACGATAGGGTTATCAATGAGTCTCAATCTAGCAAGTCTTCTGCGCGAAAGTGCCAACGCAAATCCTAAGCACCCCGCTATCATCTTAGGAGATTCCAAACTCAGCTACGGTGAACTGCACGCCTATTGCCAGCTCTTCGCCGGTGCATTGAAAGAGCTCGGAGTCGAAGCCGGACAACACATCGCCTTGCTCTTACCCAACGTACCCCATTTTACCATTGCGTACTACGGCGGACACTACGCTGCAAATCCGATCGTGCCCCTAAACGTTCTTCTCAAAGCGGGAGAAATTCAGTACCACCTTGAGGACTCAGACGCGGTAGCGATCGTGGTCTGGGAAGGATTTCTTGAGGAGGCACAGCGGGCGTTTGAAAACACTGCAAGCTGCAAACACTTGATTGTTGCCAAAGCAGACAAGACAGACATCTCCGCTCCGGACGGTGGTCACAACATGACTGCACTACTCTCAAAGGCAAGTCCTGTCACAACCTTGCCAAGTACAATGCCGGACGACACCGCGGTAATCCTCTACACTTCAGGAACTACCGGACAGCCAAAGGGCGCCGAGCTCAGCCACTTCAATCTCTTTTACAACGCCGAATACGCAGGGTCAAAGCTAATGCCCTTGGATGACACGACTGTCGCCTTGGCAACCTTGCCCCTCTTCCACAGTTTCGGACAGACGGTCATTCAGAATGGGGTTTTGGGCGCAGGTGGTACAATCGTCTTGTTGCCACGCTTTGATCCTAGCGCTGCGCTCGCTCTCATGCAGGATCACCGCATCAATCTCTTTGCCGGTGTGCCCACAATGTATTTTGCACTGCTAAATCACCCCGAAGCAGACGGCTTTGACTTGAGCGCGCTACGCTATTGCCTGTCCGGCGGTTCGGCTATGCCCGTAGAAATCATGCGAGCCTTCGACAAAAAGTACAACGTCAGTATTCTCGAGGGATACGGCCTGTCCGAGACCTCACCGATCGCCAGCTTCAACGTACTGGGTCGGCCCAAGAAGATTGGTTCTATCGGGCTGCCCCTGCGCGGTGTCGAGTTTTGCTTAATGGATGATGACGACAACATCATTGGCGGAACAGAGAACGCAGGGGAAATTTGTATCAAGGGCCACAACGTTATGAAAGGCTACTACGGAAAGCCAGAGGCCACTGCTGAGTCCATGCGTGGTGGCTGGTTTCACACTGGCGACATCGGTACTCGGGATGATGAAGGCTACTATTTTATCGTAGACCGAAAAAAGGACATGATCATCCGAGGCGGCTTCAACGTCTATCCACGCGAAATTGAAGAGGTACTGTACACCCACCCCGCCGTAGCGGAAGCCGCTGTCATCGGTATCGCCGACGAGAGTCATGGTGAAGAAGTAAAAGCGGTTGTGGCTCTCAAAACAGGTCACAGCGCCACTGAAGATGATATTCGTGCCTATTGCAAGGAGAGGCTCGCCGTGTACAAATACCCTCGAGTTGTGAGCATTATTGCAGAGTTACCCAAGGGGCCAACCGGGAAAATTCTCAAGCGAGAATTGCGCTCATAGAGCGCTACTGCCTCAACTGCTCTACTCGACGATAGTAGAGCAACCAAAGTTGACCGAAACAGTTGCCTCGTCACTGGCCTGGACTAGATCACAACTTACCGGACACAATACGACTTCCGTCGGCATTGCTGGCGGTGAGTAGTACCAACCGCCACTGACGCCACAAGACGCCGCATCAACCACGTTAGCCAGAGCAGTCTCTGTACCACCTGTCATCAGCTGGTAGTTCACATTGACCTCATCAAAGTTGATGGTATCGCCGTTGGCTGGAGTTGGAATTCCGTACCCGCAACCAACGCTAGTGTTGCCAATAACAGCCATGGCCAAGTCCGAGAACGCGGGCCCGAAGTCCTGTTGGCAAAGATTGCCCAAGACGCCACCTGTAGCGCTTACCAGTTGCTTGTACACGACTCCTTCGTCCGCGGGAAGCGGAGTACACAGAAGTCCGAGAGAGCTGTCCGAGCCACAACAAGGGTCACAGGACGCACAGGGTGATCCACTGATGACGCAATTGGCGCAGACGAGGGCATTTAGGTCGTATGGGGCGACAATTGCACTTACACGCATATCGGCGAAGCGAGCATCTAGCGCAATGAGTGAAGACTGAAAGTCCGCGGCGCTCAAGGCCGAGTCATCGTCCGAGATAACAACAATTGTTCGACTGGAATTGGGACGCAGCGAAGACGACCACTGAGAATAGGTCGAAAGAATCAGTTGGAGGGCGTTGGAGCTGGCTACCGTTGTCACGACATGACGAAATTCTGGTAATTTCTCATCACTCGGACACGTTCCTGAGCCAAGAGGCGCAGGAACACAAATGCCCTGATCGTCGCTAGAGTCGGACGAAATCAAGACAACGTGAGCATCGATTCCACTTGCGATAATCTCCGAAACAAACAGGTTCATACTAGCTTGTACGGATTCCGCTTCATCGGTCATGCTGCCAGAGTTGTCAACCACCACGATAATGTCCGCGGGTAACACCATGCTCTCCGCAGTTTGGGACGTCCCTGCACAAGCGTCACACATTCCGTTGCTGCAGGACTCAGACTCCATACAAGAACGGTTGCACATTCCGCAGTGCATCTTGTTCACGCTGGTGTTTACACAACTTGAGCCGCATCGCACCTCGCTAGCTTGGCATTCGCCACTGCCACTATCGGTATCCGCTTCTCCGCCACCGTCGCCAGTGCCGTCTTGCCCACTGCTACTTGGCCCACATGCTGCCAACATAAAAATGCCAACCAAGCATTGCAGTCTCAAACTTGTCC
>JAESTW010000198.1 GCA_016763395.1 Kofleriaceae bacterium | reverse complement strand
GGTTTGATTTGGGGTTGCGTGGGCGCCCGTGTATCTGAATTGGTGTACCCCAATCGGTCGCTGCCACCGACACTGCCTCGAGTTAGGCGCTTGCCACTCTCGTCGCTGCCGCCACTAGAAACAAAGAAAATAACGACTCCAGCGACTACCGCACCACCCAAAAGCACCAGTGGTAGAAGTAAGCCGCCGCGTTTGCGCTCTTTCTCAGAACGAGACGATTCGGACATCGGACGTGAAAAGGCGCCAATGCCGTCGATTGCTTGCTCAGATCCAGTTCCAACTCCAATTGCTCCTGGAAGCGTAGGAGAAAACGCCGGCGCTGCTCCCGATACCGAATTCGCAGCGGGAAGTGGGCTCGTGCCAGGCAGTGGGCTCGTACCGGGAAGTGGCCCCGTGCCAGGAAGTGGATTTGTGCCGGGAAGTGGATTGCCCGATGGAGTGACGGAGCGAGCCATGCCACGACCTTGGGCCATAAGAGCGGGTAAATCGACGATTCGGGAGGCCTCGCCAATGTCGAAATCCAACTCTGCTGGCTTTGGTGTTTTCGGCTCTATCAACGGTGCTGGTTTCGGTAACGCAAGCTCAGCTGGCAACGCCTCTGCTGGTTCCACAGCCAAAGCTGGGGCAACAGGTAAAGCTGGAGCGACAAGAGCAGGCGCAACAGGCATCGCCGGGGCAGTCGCAGCGCGCTCAGCAGCCAAAGCTGGAGTCACAGCACGCGGCGTGACAGGCAAGGCTGGCGCAGTCGCAACGCGCTCGGTCGGCAAAGCTGGCGCGGTCGCAACGCGCTCGGTGGGCAAAGCTGCCTTTGTATCCACTGGCGACGTATTGGGAAGCAATGCGGAGAACACGTCGCTGGCTGCCCCTTCATCTTGCACCGTTTCAGAATCATCCCCGAGGGCCGCCATCGTTGCGGCAAATAAAGGCTTTGGTGTCGATGTACTCGCCGGGCTCGGTGCGCTGCGAATCCCCCGAAAGTGGCTGACCTTATCAACCGGGAGCCAATCATCAAAGCCCTCGCTCCAACAGTACAGCTCGGAGTCGCTTGCCTTGCCTTGCACCCAATCTTTGGCGGCCTGCAGTTCGAAAGGGCCTTCTTGCTCACCGTTCTCTGATACATACCACTCGGCAGCCAAGCTCTCAGGTGCCGGCTGACCATCGGCAGATGGGGCAACACGCTTCTTGGAACTACTCGTATCCGCGCTCGCCTTGGTACCTTGCGATTTGGATCTCTTCGAATCCAGTTTCGCAGATGGATCTCGTACGGTAATTACATCCGAACAATTCTTGCATCGAATCTTCAGGATTTTTCCGCGTACCCGTTCGTCTGAAATCGAGTATTTGGTGTTGCAGCGGTCGCACTTAAACTTCATATCGACAATCGGTCCAACACAGGTTGCTCATAGTCCCCAATTCTATCGGACCCTTATACAAAATGGTTGAGATGGTTTCTTCGGTTGGGGGCAAATTTTTTCGTCAGCTCAGCAAAGTGACCACTGGGTCACAGGTGAGCCCCCTATTTTTAGCAGACATACCCAAATCTTAGATAGCTTTGCTCGGAAGATCCTTGGCACTATTGTCACTCGAAGCGCGTTTTATGCTGGGATCCATCAAATGGTCTGGGACTACGTTCCGTAACGCGGCCAACATCTGTGTCTTGAGTTGCGGATTTTCACCCTCGAGCGTATCAAGTAAGCGCTTGATTACTTGACGTTTTTGCGCTGGCAGCCCGCAGCTAGGACACCCACAACGAACCACTGGGAACTTTCTTTTCTCGTTGTACGCAACGAGCAGCGATTCGGGTACTAGCGCAAGTGGGCGAATTACCGTATTGCGACCATCGTCGGAGTACAGCACTGGAGGCATTGATGCCAGCTGCCCAGAATAGAACAGATTCATGACCAGAGTCTCTATCAGATCGTCTGCATGGTGCCCGAGAACGATTTTCGTACAACCGAGATCCTGTGCCAGATTGTAGAGAACTCCTCGGCGAAATCGTGAGCACAGGGAACAGGGGGTCTGCCCCGGACGAAGCATTGACTCGACTATCGAAGCGTAGTTCTCGTTGATCATACGATACCGAACTCCCACTGACTCCAAGTGCTCAGCAATTTTTGCGGTATCGTATCCAGGCCATCCCTGGTCAATATTTACGGCAATTAGCTCAAAGGAAACTGGCGCACGAGGCTGTAAATCCATCAGCACATCTAGCAGCGCGTAGGAATCCTTGCCCCCGGACACACACACCATCAAGGTATCCCCGTCCTCAATGAGCTTGGGAAAGTCTCCTATTAGCTGGCCGACCTTTTTGCCGATCATGCGCAGAAGTTTCCCCTGAGACTGATTGGACCTTATCTTTCGAGATAGGAGCGAGGCTGGTACCAGGTTTTCCATGCCGCCGCTATACCACGCCTCTTAGGGACCTGGTGCTAAATGAATTTAACACCCAAGTTCCTAACGCTATCTGAACTTCAGCAAGGGTACTGGCTCTATCAGCTACCAGAATCCTTGGTCCCAGCATCTGCTCTCCCCGCATCGATGCCTGTTGAGTTGGCGCTCGGCTTTCTCACTGGACTATCTGGATATTCTACCGGCAAGGTGATGGGAGTAACCGGAACGACATGACGCAGCACGCCACCTTCGCCCTGCATGTAGATTCCTCCGACAACAACTCCTCCATTGCCCGCCCCAAGCTCAATTAGAAACTCGGCACTACGCCAATTGGAGCCAATCCATGATGCGTCTTCCGCCCGCAGTGAGTAGGCAGTCCCCGTCCATCCCAACGAAATTTTGCCGTTGTTGAGAGGATAGTGCGCCACCAGAACTTCTCGTAAATCCCGGGTCCTGCGCTGAGATATAGCGAAGAGTTGGGGACGCTCTCGTTCCATATCCAAAACCGCGACGAAATCCAGTCCAGGGATGTTGATTGCGCCGACTCTTCGCAAGCCACCGGACACTGTTTTACTTACTACCACGACCCGTTCCCCGGCAGTAACGACCGCTTCGCCCTCATCGCTGAGCATGCAAACGAAGAGCATTTCATCTACATCTGGTTCTCGCAAGCGCGCGATGGCCACGATTTCGGCTCTGCGGGTCTGCAGTTCTGACGCCAGGCACGTTGTCTTGGGCTCTGCCACTGCTGGCGACTTCTTCCCTCGCTTGTTGCCGTCCTTGCCCCCCTTGCCGTCCTTGCTAGGTGGCTCCG
>JAESTW010000197.1 GCA_016763395.1 Kofleriaceae bacterium | reverse complement strand
TTGTCCTTCTAGCGTAGTTGCATGCACGCTTAGGGAAAGCTCTGGTTCCATTTGCCAACGCCCCAGTGCGAGTGGATATCCAAGCTGAGCTCGGACAGCGAGTCCATTGAAATCGCCGCGAAACTGTCGGACATTTACCGTCCGGGCACGGCCAAACTCAACAAAAACAGCCATTGTAAGTGAAGGTAGCGTGTGTACTACCCCTAGTGCGATTCGAGCCTGGGAGGAGTCATCATCCGCTGCGCTGTGGCGGGCTGTAAGCTGCGACTCGAGTGACCACTTGCGTCGATGCGCGGCTACACTACTCGTATCCCCTGTTTTGGGCACACTATTGGGAGCATCCACATTTTCACGATTGGCAATTCCCTCATGATTTGTTGTCCGACGTAGTAAGAGGGTTTTGACGGTCAAAGCCACCGATGCAGCGCTCGCCGCGTCAAAGGGCGGCCGGGACGCGAGCGGGCGGACAGTCAATTGCTCGCTTTGTGCATCGTAGAGCCACAGTGCCAATCCGCCTTCACTCTCCGCAATCCAAACCACCGCGCGAGAGTTGTGATTGCGCACAGTCTGCCTAGCCCTTTTTCCTGCCGCTGATGCCTCGTCGCTTGTGGGAAGAGCTTGAGAAATACTCTGGGTCTGAAAATCCCACGGCAAGAGCGCGCCTTCAATAGCTTCTTCCAGTGAGGGGGAGAGGTTGAGCAAAACAACCGACTCGCCAGCATGCACCAGAGGCGAGAAAAGAGAGATGCCCAGAGAGCTCAGCACTAGCAGTAGGACTCTCCATTGACGGAGCTCTGAGTACAAATTCAATTTCAATGCCCTGAGGGAGTTCAGTGTAGCGCGCGACGCAACTCTACCAGGCTTGATAGGAGTGTAGTCCAACTACATGTGATCAATTTGCCCCCTTCCAAGACCATCATTTTCGGAGAATTCGACGTTTTTTCACCCAATTGGGCGGCTATACGATTTACCATGGAGAGGTATGAAGACTGGGAAGAATCTGGGGCGGACACGATTGGGCAAGCAGGCTTCTCATGCTCCGCTTACTCGGATATCGGGCGACGATCGCTCACAAGCGGGAACGACGCTGGTCGAGTTAATGATCGCGATGATCATCTCTTCGATAGTGGTGTTTTTCCTATTTACGATCCAGAGCCGGATGTCGCAAGCGTACAATGGCCAGGGCACCGTGTCCGAGATTACTCAGAATCTCCAAGCAGCGAGACAGATGCTTGTACGAGATATTCGTATGGCGGGCTATGGGCTTGGCGATGGCACCGTCTCCGCTGTGTCAGCATTCGATCCGACTGCAACGGTGGATGGCGATGGCAATATCTCCTTACCTGGATTCACCGTGAACAACAATGCCAATGGCGATGGCAACGACAGTTTTCGCCTGCTCTTTGCCAACTCAGAGGACGATATCTTCATTCTCGGTTATACGCCTGGAGCTGGAGCAAAGGTGTGGTTTGACTACGACACACCGGACGGATCAGATCCAGGTTTTAGCGTTAACGATACACTTATTATCTCCGGCAGAAACGACTCCTGCATTATTAGTATTACCTTGATAACCCTGGGAACACCAAGCAGAGTTCACTTTTCCAATACGGGTGCATTCAACAGTGCACAAAACAACCACTGCGATGACGCTCTGTCTGGCACTTCCATTAAGGTGAGCAGACTATCAAGTCGTTCGTACCGAATTGATCCAATTCGGAAAGTTGAGGGCTACCTGCAGATGTCACCGTCTGGCGAAGTGGTAGCTAACGATTGGGTCGACATGGGAGTGGGCTTCACCAATCTGCAGATTGCGACCCGATACTTTAATAACACCCCACCCACCACTCTCGACCCAGATGGTGATGGCGACAATGACCGCGATTGGTACTCCTCGGGCAACCAAGCTACATACGATCCACTCACCCCAGCTGTTACAGATCCGCGCCAAGACGATGCTGTTCTAATCCAAGTCAGCCTGTCGTTGGAAGGTCGAGGTGCCTTTGGCAGCAAAGGATCTGTGCCCAGTATAACGACTCCCGCCTTCATCGACATGGCGAACCCTGATCACAATTCGATTGGCGATTGGGGGCAAACATGCGCTAGTGCCCCGGCGGGACAAAATCCCTGTGGAATCCACTTGGCACTAGTACCAGACGCGTCTCGTACGGGCGTTTTCGAGCGCTACCAGGGTGAGCACGTCTACCGCTACATCAAGGCGACCATCGATCTGCGCAACATGGGCGTAGGCATTGGCAACTGAGCCAGCGCCCTGCTCTCAGGCTAGGATATACATCTAAATCCTTCTGCGGACGAAAGGTGATCCGCAAATATGCTGTGCCCCTTCGTGCACGCTACAAACAGCACGGCACCAGATGAATTGATCTCCTGGTGCCGTAGGTAGCAGACTAGCGATGGTCGTGCTTTCTGTGCTTCTTCTTGTGTTTCTTCTTATGCTTCTTTTGGGCTTTGTGATGGCCCTTCGCCTTACCCTTGTGACGACAGTGGTGCCCGTCCCAGTACTGGCTGGGATGGCAGCGTTTTTTCTTGGCGTTGCGATGCCCACGTGGACCTGTAGTGCGGACAACACAGCTTGAAAGAACAAAAGCGAGCCCGACAATAAGTGGAAGAACAATTTTATTCATAGACACCAACTATAGTGGCAGTTCAATGAGCCTAGGATGCAACTAAATGCACCCAAAAAAGAGGCTAGGATCACTTACTTGTTGCGCAGTTTGTCTTGGCAATCCCCGCCCTTCTTTTGAGCGCCTTTGTAGACCGCCATTCGCTCTTCATTTAGCGCCTTGACCGCGTCTGCGTCTGAAATCGCCATTCTGTTTAACTCGGCTACGCCTTCTTTGGTGCAATCGAAGTCCGAACATTTGCAAGCTTTCTCGGCTGACTTTGTAGCACGGTCAGCGATGTCGCCTTTGTCCCCACCGCATGCGACAAATCCCAATAGTGTACATGAAAGAAAAATTATTGATTTCATCTTGCGACGCTAAGCTCTTCTCACTTTGAAGGCAAGGGCTTGGCCTCTGAAGAGGCCTACTTGGTCACGTAAATACACACGGCTATATCCCCAATACAATAACTACACTGGCGGACAACATTCACTGCATCCATCTGAGTCCGATGTATCACTAAGCAAAATCAGTAGAATTCGCCAGCTCGATAAGTTCAATCCGGGAGCCGACATTCATCTTGGTAATTGCCCGTTGCAGGTGAGTTTGAACTGTGGACTTGGACAAGCCCAGCGTATAGCCGATAATTGAATCGCTACGTCCGAGCGCTGCCAATCTTGTGACTTGCTGCTCCCGTCGCGTTAGTGATCGATCTTCGACCACCGTGGGATCGTTTTTCATGGCAACAAAGAGACGCCTTCCGTCAGAGTCAAAGGATCCACCTCGGTTAGTCGGAGACCGCGTTTGTACGAATAGTCCGAAACTGCGCTCATACGAAAAAGTACTAATTCGATTGCGACTAGCTAAGCGCGAGGATGGCGCTTTTGATCCGTTTTGCGCGAATGCAATCGATCGACTTCCTTCAGCGCTGCCCGAAAGGCGTCACGTACCGCCATGTGACAGTCGTCGTGTGCGTGGCTCGGTGTTGACTCCCTGTCGGCAATGACAGCAGAGCCAGGTACGCTCAAGTCAACTGTGACCTTGAACTGAGCCCCTTTTGTATGATGAGTGGATGGCGCGGAAACCACGACCCGACACGAAATTAGTGATGGACAGTGTCGCTCCAATTTCTCAATTTGCTCATAGATCAACATGTCGATACTCGGGGAAGATTCCATGGCTCTATATGTGATATCTGGCAAGGTGTTCATGCTCTAGATACCAAGCAGGACTCGTGCCATTGCCTGCCGCCAAACGGTCTATAGTAGCGAGAGAACATAGCGAAATATTCGCGTAAAGTACGTTTCTGACGAATAACTTTCGCGGTTGTCCGAACGTACCTCCCCAAGATGCGACCGAAAGGCTGCAACACTTCTGTCTCTCACAGCTATTGGCTGAGGCCCCCTAGGACTCGCCCTGGGGACAAGTCTGGTGCCCCTATTGGTCGGGATACTCGCACGTTCGTCATTGCCAATGCAGAAACCGCCAACCGAGTACAATCAACAAAAGCGAACGCGGACGGAGGTGCTAGTACCCGTCAAATGAGTCTGTCTGCCAACCTTCGCCGTCATCAGCCGCACCTGGTTGTCCCGCTGCGGCCCCGGTACACGTAGCCTTAGCATGACCGAGTTCACTGGCTCGGCAAAAAGCCTGATTGGCCTCGGACAGATTCCCAGTTTCCTTTTGAGCAAAGCCCAATAGATACCAAGCCTCAGAATGGTCTGCCTTGCTTGCTACTGCCATTTTCAAATCCACTAGTGCCTCAGGGTATTTCTTAACCTGTAGATAGGAGCGTCCACGCAGGTACCGAGCCCCAGCGTAGTGCGAGTCCGCCTCTAGTAGAAGCGATAGATTCTCGATTGCATCGACTGCCCGCTTCGATGAAGCCTGCGAGAGAGCGAGGTTGAAGCGAGCATCGAGATAGTTCTGGTCGATATTCACGGCCAGGTTCAGCTCAATGATCGCGTCCGTGTGATTGCCGCTCAACGCTTGAGCTGTCCCCGCAATGACATACGCTGTAGCCATTCCCGGACACGCTTGTGTTGCTTGTTTTGCAAAGCGGAGTGCATCGATATTCTTGCCCTGTTGCAGTCGGGTCCGGGCTTTCCACAGACTCGTCTCAGGGCCGATATCCTCTGCGAGCTTGTCCAATTCCTCCGACGCCAATTGGTCTTGTGGACTATTGCTACCGAGCTTGCCGGCCTGCAACAGTTTTGCAATCCGAAGATGCGTGGCCATCACCTCTTCTGAGCTTGACTTGCACGCCAGCGGTATCGGCGAAAACCCCATAGATGCCATTACCTGGTCGAGCTGGCTGCGAACACTCTCATTGGCCACCGGCTGAGTAACCAGCACCTCGTTTTCTACGTCGCTGGTTTTGTGGCCGCGAATCAGCAAAAAGAGTAATCCCGCCAACCCCAGCACTATTCCGGTCAATATCGTAATGTTCCGCGTGCGCTTGCACTTTGGCGCAGAAACCGGAATCTGAGAAAAACTAGCACTCGCCGGTTTGTCCACAGAAATCGCTCCTGGCTCCGAGTGGTCCCAGGTCGCAGCGCCCGCGATGTCGCCAGAGTGCAGCGCCGCCCCCATCGGTTCGGATTCTTTGGTAGCCACCGCCAAGGGTTCCAAAACGTCGACAACTACCTGCATAGTTGCCGGTCTATCGCCTGGGTCCTTGGCCAAGCAAGATGCCACTAGCTCGCGAAACTCATCTGGCAGACCAGGAACCTCGAGCGGCTTGGGCTCATCGGCGATATGCGCCATCATCATCTCGACCGCGGAGGTTCTCGGAAAGGGCCCCGCACCTGAGAGCATTTCGTACAGAATAATACCTAGAGAGTAGATGTCCGCCGCCGCTGTTACCTCTGCTCCCTTTGCCTGCTCTGGCGGCATGTAGATAGGTGTTCCCATCACGATGCCACTCTCCGTGGCCTCGAGGCCGCCACAGCTAGGATGCAATCGCGCGATACCGAAATCGAGTAGCTTGACGTAGTCATGGGTCGACTTGCGCCGAATTAGAAATACGTTCTCCGGCTTGAGGTCGCGGTGAATCACTCCACTCTCATGAGCCGCGTACACCGCCTCCGCAATTTGAGCCCCAATGTGAGCCACACGCTCGTAGGGCAAGGGGGCCATCGAATGAATCAGCGCTCCCAACGACCGCCCTTCCAACAGCTCCATCACCATATGGACTCGGCCTTTTTCATCGGTGAAAAAGTCGGTGACCTCAACGATGTTTTCGTGGCGAATCAAGTTGACCGCTCGAGCCTCGTTGATGAAACGCTTGACCACACTCTTGTCGAGCGCGACCTCTTCCTTCAAACGCTTGATCGCTACATCTCGTCCAAGCTCGATGTGTTGACCGTGGAAAACTTCGCCCATTCCGCCGGTGCCAAGCGTCTCCAATATGCGATAACGCTTTGCAGCATCTCCGCTCAGTTTTGCTTCAGCCTCGGCCATCTCTGCGTAACCATACCCAAAGCGAGGCTCCTAGAGCCAAAATTCTTTGACCGAATACCCATATGTGGCCCCTTGGCCGATTTTTTGCGCTGGGAGGCGGTCATCTTTGCAATTGACAGCCAAGCAATTCCTAGGTGAACTAGCAGCAATGAGCAAGTCTATTGGATATGTGTGCAGTGCCCTCCTTTTAGGAGCGATGATCGCAGGTTGCGGATCAGACAGCGCCGGTGATGGCGGCGGAAACAACGATTGCGCCAACCGCTGTACCTCCTTTGGCTGGGAAGAATGCCTGGGCCCGGATGACTTTGCGGCGCCTATTGCCTGTGCGGACAACGAGATTTGCATCAGAGATTTAGGTTGCTCTGTCTGTATCCCCGGTGCGGACTATTGCAGTGGCCCGGACGGACAAGACGTCTACAGCTGCAATGACGACGGCAATGGCGGATCACAAATTGGAACTTGTCAGGGACAAGACGTGTGCTCATTTGGCGTCTGCAAAACTCCCTGCGAAAAGGCAGAAGACGAGCCTTCCAACGTTGGTTGCAACTTCTGGGCGGTTGATCTGGACAACGAAGCGTACAACTCGGGCTTTGGTGGAATCTTTGACAACGATGCTGCGGCGGCACAATACGCAGTGGCAATTGCAAATAACAACAGCGCTGCTATCGACGCCAAGGTTTACATCAACCGAGCAGCCATGGGCCAGCCGATAGCAGAACAACTCGTAACGACGGTAACAATCCCGCCACACGACATTGCACAAATTAACTTGGACCAACGAGAAGTCGATGGCTCGATGGGGCAAAACGGAAGCTATAGGCAAAACTCGGGTTCAGGGACCTTCGCCAGCCCACACGCCTACCGAATTGAGACGACTGGCCCAGTTGTCGCGTATCAGTTCAACCCAATCGTTCAGCAAGCGAGTAACGATGCTTCGATCCTAATTCCCAGGCAGGCGCTTGGCGACAACTACTACATTCTCGGATACCCAACTGCCAACCCTTGTAAGATCGATGGCCTGGGCGGCGGAGATAGCATCCCCGATCACACCTCCATCACCGTCATCGGCACCCAGGATGGGACAAGCGTTACTGTCATCCCAACCCATCCCATCATGGCTTCCTCGGGACCATCGGGAATCGAAATCCCCGCAACACCTGCTGGCTCGCCACTCACCTTCATGGTCAATCGCTATGATGTGGTGAACTTAGAATCCGACCAACCGGTTGGCGACATACAGACCTGCATTGCACTTGCGGCAGTACAAGATGGCGATTTTACCGGGAGCCAAATTTCGTCTACGAAGCCGGTTGCAGTGTTCTCAAGCCTCGAGCGTGGCATTGGCAGTGGTGGCACCGAATTCCCTCCTGCTCCGGGTTGGGACGGCGAGACCTGCTGTACCGATCACCTCGAACAGCAAATGTTTCCAACCACGGCACTCGGTTGGCAATTCGCGGTTAGCAGAAGTCCTGTTCGCTCTACCGATCCTTCTTGGAGAGAACCGGACATCTACCGAGTGGTCGCGACTGAGAACAACACCAATATCGAGACGAACTTGGGCGGCAACCTTGCCAGTTTTACTCTCAATGCTGGTGAATGGAAAGGCTTTTATTCGGACCACGGCTTCACCGTGAAGTCCAACGGTGGCGCTATCATGCTCGGACAATTCATCATCAGCGAGCAGCAAATCCCTCAGGGCGGTATCGGCGATCCAACCTTTGTCATGTTCCCCGCAGCCGAGCAGCACCGCAAAGACTACGTTTTCTTAGTCCCCACAACCTTCACCAAAAACTACATGGTCTTAGCAAAACCCCTAGAAGCAGTTATCGCTGTCGATGGCACACCTGTGGAGGCGCTTAGCGGATGCAGCAAAGAGCCTATTGGCGAAGTCAACGGCATTGTGTACGAGCAACTTACCTGTGAAATGACAGAAGGCGTTCACACGGTGAGCTCTGGCCAGCCCGTTGGCCTAACCGTCTATGGATACTACAGCGTTGGTTCCTACGGATACCCAGGTGGCTAGGACGTAAAAATCATCAACCCAATCGAGTAAGAACTTGGCGCGGCAAAACTATAGAACAAGCATTGCAGCCAGTGTGGTGCTGGCGCTGCCAATTCTCGCCTGTAAGGCTCCTGAGGAGCCTACAAAAAGCGGCGAAGAAGTGCAGCCTGCCGTTCTATCAAACGCAGAGCCGGACACTACTCACAGGATAGAGCCCGACAAGGTAGAGCCCGACAAGACTCAGTCGTCTGCGGCAGTGACCCCTCGGAATACTCCCTACTACTACTCCGGCGACAAGGTGCTGCGGGTAAAATCAGACGGTAAACACGAAGTCGTCGCAAAATTCACCAACCTACGTTTCTGTGTCAACGACCCACATCACGACGCTCTGTGGCTACTGGGAGGCC
>JAESTW010000011.1 GCA_016763395.1 Kofleriaceae bacterium | reverse complement strand
GTTTTTCTCAGATACACTGAGAACGACTGGTCCTGTGGTTACTTCTTCTGCTTGTGCGTGTGCCATGCGTATAATACCTAGTCGTTATTGAAAGAGTGCCAACACCAGAGCGGTGATCATCAAGTTGACCAAAGCGAAGGGCAGAAGTTTTTTCCAACCCAAGTCCATAAGCTGGTCGGGACGGAAACGGGGAACCGTCCAGCGAATCGCCAACTGCAAGAAACAGAGTGAGAGGACTTTTACGGTCCAAGCCCCGACTTGCATCAGCACGACGCTGCCGTGAGAGATGTGTGTGACGTAACCGCCGAGGTGGAAGCCGTCCGCTTCGAGGAAGGGAACCTGATAGCCGCCCAAGAAGACAGTGACAAGAACTGCCGAGACAAAGACAATCTCGATGAATTCCGCGAGGAAGAACATTCCCCAACGCATCCCGGAGTACTCGACAAAGTAGCCGATAATCTCCGGTTCGCCCTCGGGCAAGTCAAAGGGAGCGCGTTTGGTCTCGGCGACTGCCGCAATAAAGAAGAGAATGAAGGCCACGGGCTGAACCACAATGCCCCAGTGTCCGGGGTTTGAACCTTGCCAGTCGATCATGGCGACTGGTTCGAGACTTCCCATAACAAGGAAAGCGCCCATGAGAGAAAGTCCCATAGCGACTTCGTATGACATCATCTGAGAGGAGGCGCGAAGTCCACCGAGCAGAGCCCACTTGTTGTAACTTGCCCAGCCAGCCAAAACCGATCCGTAGTTGGCGAGCGAGAGAATCGCAAAATAGAAGAGCAGTCCCCAATCGACACTGAAGACCTGCAGGCTGATGCCATCGGCGTCGCCCGGGCCCATAACGCTCATTACGCTGCCGAGATGCTCAGGATAGATGGTTGGCCCAAAGGGGATGATGGCAAAGGCGATGAATACCGGTGCCAGAGCGAGAATCGGAGCCAGGATGAAAAGCCCTTTGTGAGCTTTCTCCGGGATGAAATCCTCCTTGAAAATCATTTTGATGGCATCGGCGATGAAGTGCAGGATGCCCCACATTTTTATCGGTCCGATGTTCGCTCGGTTCGGACCGAGCCTGTCCTGCATCATGGCGCTCTGCCGGCGCTCTGCCCAAGTCAGAAGCGACGATACAGGCATGACAAAAATCATGACGATAGCCAGCCATTTAACGGCGGCGGAGTCGAGAACCCAAATTATCCAATCAGTGGTACTCACGGCTATCCCCTAGAATTCGCGAAACGAAGTTGAAAGGCGGGGACATCTCGGCCCCATTTAGCATCGGCGAAGGCAGGCACGGCCCCCTTCATCTCGCTAAAGACTTTTTCGGCTGTTTCGTATTTCATGGTTTGTCCGCAGCTGCCGGCGAGTTCGCTCAGAGCCTGCCAGCCTTGTTTGGCTTGGCCAACCGTCTCGTATGCGGCTTGCATTCGTTGAACCCGGCCTTTGAAGTTGGTGATACTTCCCGTGTTCTCAGTCCAGCCGGCGATAGGGAGACAGACGTCTGCCTTCTTTGCCAGCCCCAGTTCGTGATCACACAAGACGACCAAGCATTCCAAGTCACCAGCGGCAGTCAGCAGCTCGTCGCTCAGAGGCATTTCGTGTCCGAGAACAACGAGTCCCTTGACAGCGCCGCTGGCCATATCTTCTGCCAGTGCATCCAACGTTAGACAACTCTGCTCGCCGAGAATCTCCTTGACGCCGCGGCGGTTTGGAGTGACATCGGATTTGCGCAAAATCTCATCGGCACGGGAAGAGTCCGGGGCGTTGCCACCCAAGTATCGCCGTTCGATTTTCCACGCTTTTGCGAGCTTGGCGAGAATGTAGTTCTCCTCGTTTGTCCGGTGTGGCGAGAAGACAATTGCTAGACTCGATGGATCGTCTTTGAGCAAGGGCCCAATTTTGTCTGCAGCCTTGTCGAGAGCTCGTTTCCAGTTTGATGGCATGCCATCGACAACCGGACCGACGAGGCGTTTCTCGGTCAACGCGTGGTAGCTAATACGACCGTCATCGCACATCCAGTGGCCGTTGACCTCGTCATTATGCCGCGGGATGAGCCGGTAGGTCTTGCCACCTTTGTGGTGAATCTCGATGTTGCAACCGGTTGAACAGCCGTTGCAAACCGAGGGGGTACTCATCAGTTCCCAGGCGCGCATTGAGAAGCGGAAATCCTTGGAGGTTAGAGCACCGACCGGACAGACGTCGACAGTGTTGAGCGAGTAGGGATTGTCAAGCTCTTGTCCGGGCGCTGTGCCGAGTTGAGAGTGATCGCCGCGTTGGCTGATCTCAAGCTGGTGCTCGCCTGCGACATCGTCACAGACTCGAATGCAGCGCGTGCACAGAATGCAGCGCTCGGCATCGAGGACAATCGTTGGCCCCAAGTCAACGACCTTGGGCTTGCGCACCTTCGGGACGTCGAGACGACTCATTTTTGCGTTGTTGTCGAAGTACTGCTCTTGCAATGTACACTCGCCGGCTTTGTCGCAAATCGGACAATCGACGGGGTGGTTGAGCAAGGTGAACTCAAGCAATTGCCTACGGGCGTCAGTGCTGGCTTCGTCGGTGGTGTGTACCACCATGCCCTCGCCGGCGATTCCCTGGCATGCGGGTGTCAGCTTGGGCGCGCCTTCGACAGTGACCAAACATTGACGACAAACTGCAACAACTTCTAAGCCGGGGTGGTAGCAGAATGCAGCAATCTTCTTGCCGATTTTCCGCGCCGCCTCAATGATGTTGGTGCCCTTGTCGACAGTAACTTCCGCACCATCAATGGTGAGCGTTACGGTTTCTACAGGAGGAGGCGGTGCTATTTCGCCTTCTACGGGTTTTGCGGTTATTTCTGAAGTAGTGTCACTCATTACTTATCGCACTCTCCACCGATCATGTTGATCATTCCGAAGACGGGAACAATGTCGGAGATAAGGCGTCCCTTAATCAATTTGGGGACGGTTTGAAGATTGATGAAAGAAGGAGAGCGCACATAGGCTTTCCAAGGACGTCCGGTTCCGTCGGAGACGATGAAGAAGCCGAGTTCTCCGTTGCCACCTTCGACGAAGGTATAGGCCTCGCCCGGATCGACTTTGATGCCATCAACAACGTGTTTGAAGTGGCGAATCATGCCTTCAATCGTGTTGTAAGTCTCTTGCTTGTCCGGCATCGTGCAGCGCGGGTCGTCCACTCGGATTGGCCCCTCTTTGATGTTTCGCAAGCACTGGCGCAGGATGTGAACGCTCTGCTTGAGCTCTTCCATTCGCACTAGGTAGCGATCGTAACAATCACCAGTCGAGCCAACAGGAACGTCAAATTCGAGTTGGTCGTAAACGAGGTAGGGGAAGTCTTTGCGGACATCGTAGTCGATACCGCAGGCGCGCATGCAGGGCCCCGTAAGTCCGAAGTTGATGGCATCTTCTTTTGAGAAAACGCCAACATCTGCCATTCGTCCGTAGAAGATTTTGTTGTTGTTTAGAAGTGCTTCGGACTCGGCAACCACTTTCTCAAGCTTGTCCAAAAACTCGGTGAGCTTGCCGTCGAAGTTCTCGGGAAGGTCGTGAGTGACGCCGCCAACTCGGACATAGCTGTGTGTCAGCCGGGCGCCAGAAATCTCTTCTAGCAAGATGTAGAGCCACTCTCGAGCCTTGACCAGATAGAGAAAGGGAGTAAAGGCTCCGAGCTCCATCGCCGAGGCGCCGCAGCAGGTCAGGTGATCACTGATGCGAGCCATCTCGCTGATGATCACGCGAATGTACTGCAGTCTTTCGGGCAGCTCAGTGATACCCATCAGCTTCTCGACAGCCATGGCCCAACCGACGTTGTTAATCATCGGAGAGACGTAGTTTAGTCTATCGGTGTAGGGGAAAATCTGAGTGTAGGTTGCGTGTTCCGACTCTTTTTCGAAACCGCGATGCAGGTACCCGGGGTTAATGTCCGAGGTAACGACGCGTTCGCCATCGAGCTCCAAGACCATGCGAATGGTGCCGTGCATCGCAGGATGCGAGGGCCCCATATTTACGGTCATTAGATCGTTAGGCATTCCGTCGAGATCTTCAGGATCTTCGTCGTTTTGGCGTCCGAGTATTAGTGTTTTGAGTTCACTC
>JAESTW010000196.1 GCA_016763395.1 Kofleriaceae bacterium | reverse complement strand
CAGCAGAGCGTAGCGCCGAATCGCTCTTTGATTCGAGCTAGAGGAGGTCCAACTTCGTGCCGATGGCTTAAGACCTGGTGAGTGATGCCCCCGAGGTCTTCTATCCGATCGTGGTCTTTGGGGTTTCCGGAGCTATAGAAAAGCACGTTCCCGGATTCTCGAATGAGGAGATAGGCGTAGGTCGTGAGCCGCCCGTGAGTTTCGGCGGTCGTCTGCCATAGGTCTGGATAAATCTGTTTCATATTTCCTCTTGCTTTTCACAAGTCGTATACCAAGATCGACAGCCGCCGCGATGCCGAAATACATACCATTATGTTGGCTACAGGGTTTGAAGGGACTCTCAAAGCGAAAACCCTGTGCGGAAACGCGCCTCTCACGGCACGCGAGTTACCCGAGATTAGCCGACATGGCGCCAGACTTCGAGGAATCGGTCCAAGTTGCCCGCGAAGACATCCTGGCTACGGGACATGGTAACGCCAGTCCGCGGGTCTCGGACTCCATCACCATTGAGCCCGTATAGTCGGACAATAACATTGGCTAGTGCGGGCAAGTCGTTGGGGCGAGAGTCGAGCGCAGCCACCAGTTGTTGGAAGCAGGGAGTTCGTTGTCCGGAGATTGTAATGGACTTCGTGTCCGATATGGTTGCTGTGCTTTTGCAGTCGACATCTAGGGCGAAGAGTCGGCGTTTTCGAGTCGAGCGAATCCGGTGATTGGCAAGCGGGAGCTGTTGCTGAGCCCACAGCTCAATTTCACACTGCAGTCCATCGCTTCCCTTTCTCGCGAAACGGTGAATTCCCTCTTCCATACTTAGGAATGCCTTGGCACCCACTCCTTCGATCGATAGGAATGTCCGGGTGACCTGCTCGTCTTCCTCTACATAGGCAATTACGCTGGCATCGAGCCCGAGACGGCGGCACCAGGCTAGCTGTAACTCTGTCAGTTTGCGGACAAAGGACTCGTTTGGCAGCAAGGGATTGGAACTGGAAATCATCATCCACAGACTGTGGTGATGTCGCTCTGCTTGGCGCGCGTGCCAGTCGGCCAGCGCGGCATCTGCTCCATCGAGTCTGTGCTTGAGACGCCACCTACCCTGTGAGGAGTCTTCCTGGGCATCGCGTTCCTCACGAAGCCGCTCGATTGCTTCCGTCGCACGAATCTCAGATCGCAGTATCACTTCGATTTCGCGAAATCGATCGAGAACCTCGACTCGTTTGGAACTGTGTTCCCAGCAAGAGGATTGATCCATTTTTGCCAAGAGAGATTTTCGCTCATTCTTCTTGGCGCGCAAATCTTCAAAGACGGAACTCGACTGTCCGAGCAACTGATCTGCTCGGTTGCTGAGCGAGTCCATTGATTCGTCATCGGCGTGTGAAACGATAGCCACGGGTTGTGAAACGTAGGGAGCTGGAGCTTTAACAGGTGGATCGTCTATTTCACTGGAGACGTATGCTACTACTTTGTCTAAGCGGACAGTTGCAGTCAGTGTGGAACCCATACTGGGGTTTTCGCGCACGATTGCCGTTGCGATTGCCGTTGCAACATGGCCCTCGATCGTTCTGCGCAAGAAACGGGCTCCAAAGTCCGGGTGGTATCCCAGTACACTGATCCAATCGACCAGGCTTTCATCGACAATAAGTTTTAGCTTTCGCTGTGAGAATCCTGCTCGCTTTTGGATATGTTCAAATTCGCGGAGAGCGATCGTCCGGATGTCCGCCTGTGAGAGTGGGTGAAAGTGCACGATACGGTCGAAACGGTTGAGGAACTCGAAGCGAAAGGTCTCCCGCAGACGTCTGGAGAGTTCGGCGTCTTTGGAATCCATGTCCAAGTCTTTGGGAGCGAAGCCGAATGCCTCACTGCGGTAGACTTCCGCACCGGTGTTGGAGGTGGCGATGATAATCATAGAGCGGCAGGAAATGGTCTCTCCGGCTCCGTTGATGAAAGAGCCCTCATCCATAAGCTGCAAGAGGCGGTCGTGAACGCTGGTGTGAGCTTTTTCAAATTCGTCGAGCAGCAGGACTGCGAAGGGATGTCCGGACACTCGTTGCGCCAACACACCTCGAGTCGTTGATGGAGTCGCGCCGTTTGGGTTTCCGAACAGAACCTCGGCCTTCCCCGGTTCGGAGTAGTCCGACATATTGATTCGAATTAGGCGCTCTTTGTTGCCGAAGAGGTAGCTTGCTAACAATTGAGCGAGGTGGGTTTTCCCGACTCCAGTTGGGCCGACGAAGAGAAATACACCGAAGGGGCGACGAGTGTCGGACATGCCTGACTTGATCAAACCAATAACGTCGACAATGGCGCTCACCGCGTCACTTTGCCCAAGTACACGCTCACTGAAATGGTTGCGGAGATCTCCTAAGTCAAGTCGTATGTCCGGATCGACCAGTCCTCTAGGGACGCGATGGCTGTCACAAAATCGGCTAATGACTTCACTCGCTTTGACTTCTTTGTGTCTGGCAGTAGCAGCAACTTGTTCGATTAGATCGAGCGCCTTGCGAGGCATTCGGCTGCGCGAGAGAAAACGGTGGGAGAGATAGAGCGCGTGCTCGAGAGCCGTGTCCTCAAAGGTGATTCCCCGTTTACGGCTGTTGTAGTCCCCCCACTTTTGCAGAATCGTCTGCATACGATCAAGACTGGGCTCTTCGACAATGAGAGTGACAAAGTGCTGCTCAAGTTCAGGATGATACTCGAGCATGTTTTGAATCGTCGCTCTTGAGCCTTCACAGATGATTGGGCCGGCGAACTTGAAGGCCAGGTTTTCAAATTGTGTTTCTAGATTGAATTGATACGCTAGATCTAGATCTCGGAAAAACAATGCCAGTGGTTCCTGTATGGACACCAGGGCATCGACCAAGCGTAAGACTTCTTCCCCCATTTGGGTATGAGGTTGCCTGAGTCCCGCGGCTCTTCGGCGAAGGCTGATTTGTATCACCCGCCGTCCGGCAAGTTTGCTAATTAGACGCAAGGGTGGATAGCAGTCGCGTTCTTCTTTGGGAAGGTAGAGGCGTCTCACCAATTCGTACACGATGGCCGACTTCCCGACACCGGACTCGCCAACCAAGATGGCGGCTTTTCCTGACAAGACGGTATCGTCGAGTATGAGCAAGCTTTCGTCGACGCAAAAGGCCGGCCTAAGTTCGCCGCGTTTTGCGATAGCAGTGAGATCTCTCTCAGTCCAAGACTCTATTGTTTCTTCTGGCGTGCTGGAGTCTTTGCTCATCAATGTACCACTTGGAAGTTTCGGTACAGCAGCGGGATCTCTTAAGGGCAGGGCGCTATAGGGTGAGACTTTTGTGCCTACCGTGCAGTTATTTCTTCAATGGCCGAATCATGGAGTGTGAAAACTCAACGAAAAGCAACCAAAGACTATTTTATTGGTGCCGAGGTGGGTGGATATCGCATCTCTGACAAGATCGGCGAGGGTGCGATGGGGATAGTGTATCGAGGGGTTCACACGGTATTGGGGCGACCAGTAGCGATTAAGTTTCTCAGTTCTGAACTCGCGCGTGACCAAGATGCCGTTGAGCGATTCTTCACAGAAGCCCGAGCGGTAAACGCCATTCGGCACCCCAATATTGTCGATATTAGCGACTTTGGACAGCGGGGAAATCGCCACTACTTCGTCATGGAGCTGCTTGAAGGCGACACCTTGCTCGATCGCTTGGATGAGGACGGACGTATGGAGACCAAGGCGAGTGTCCGGGTCGGTGTTCAAATCGCGTCTGCTCTAGCTGCAGCCCACGATAAAGGTATCGTGCATCGAGACCTAAAACCGGACAATGTATTCATTTGCAATCATCCAGACTATCCAGATTTCGTGAAGGTATTCGACTTTGGAATCGCAAAGTTGGTACAACCGGAAAAGGGGTTTGGCGGCCGGACACGGGTTGGGTCAATAATTGGGACTCCCCATTATATGTCACCAGAACAGTGCCTAGGGGAGAGCTCTCTCGACTCACGCAGTGACATATACTCGCTAGGTGTAGTTCTATACCGAATGGTAACGGGGGTTGTCCCCTTTGATGCCAAATCGTTGAGTGAGATCATCGGCGGGCATATCAAGGATGCCCCCATTGCTCCTCGGAAACACAATTCGGGGATATCAGAACAACTAGAAGCTGTCATTCTTCGTGCGATGGAGAAAGATCCAGATGATAGATATGCTGATATGCGAGGATTTCGCAATGCGCTGGAAGACTGTGTGACAGAAAAAATCGGGGTCGGTACTCCGCCACCGGACGATCCCACTGCCGGACGACGCGCGCGGGGGCGAGATAGTACAGCTCCACCGCCAATGGTGACAGCGGACCGGACAACTTCGCTTGTTGACAATCTTTTGGAAATTGTGCTCTCTCGAATTGAAAGTGATCGCTTGGTACTGCCAGCGATGCCGGCGAGCGCCATGGAGGCTATTCGGGAGCTCGATAATCCGAATGTTACCTTCCGCAAGATCGCTGAAATAATTGGTGGGGATCCGGTTTTGACACCGCAACTCTATCGTCTTGCGAGTACAGCCCGGTTTGGCAACGCAGGAGCACCGAGAACGATGGAACAGGCGATCTCTAGACTGGGCATGGCGACGCTGAAGACTACGCTAATTGAGCTTAGTGCTCATCAGGTATACGAATCTAGGAACAGAAAAATTCGCAAGTCCTTCAAAGGGATATGGGATCACACTGTTGCCGTGGGAGTCGCATCCCGCAGTGTGGCAGAAGTGTTGGATTGCAACCCATTTGCAGCTCATTTGGCCGGACTGATGCACGATGTGGGCAAGCCGATTGTCGGTTCTCTGCTGCTTGAGGCGGAGAAGAAGCTGGGCATGAAAAAGAAGGATTGGCTCACCGAAGAGAATTGGGCTTTTGTAATTGAGTCGGCACATCGGCAGGTCGGTAGCGCGTTGGCAAAGAAATGGGATTTGCCTGACGAGGTAATACAAGTTCTCAGTGGAGAGCTTGAGTACAGCGACAACGAGGATGATATGTGCTCGAATATCGTTCGCTTTTCTAATGCCTTTGCCAAGCGTTGCGGAAAAGCCTGCGGAGATTATGATGAAGAAGAAATCGAGGACATCGTCACCGAAGGCGTAGACCGGTTAGGACTCGATTGGGTGTTTGTTCACGATACGCTGAAGGAGCAAATTCTCAACGCTGGCAAGAAAGACAGCGCTGAGGGGGCAGGATCAACACAGGTCCTCAAATAGGACCAATGCTTGTGTCTACGGGATGGGCAAGCCTGCCGGCCCTTACTCTGCGTTGAGTCCGGGCAGCTCGCTTAGATCGGGAACCAAGATGATTTCGATGCGGCGATTCTGCGCCCGGCCTTCAGGGCTAGTATTGTCCGAGACCGGCGCGAACTCTCCGTAGCCCGCTGCGGCCAGCTTACCGGCAGGAAACCCAGCACTGTCTGTCATGTAAAGAACGACACTGACAGCTCGAGCGGTGGAGAGAAGCCAGTTGTTTCTGAACTTTCGGCTCTTGACCGGAATGTTGTCCGTATGTCCGGCGATGAGAAAACGCCTGTCGGTGAAGTTTTTGAGAACATCGAGAACCTCGCTGAGTGCAGCCTCTCCGCCACTACTGAGTTTTGCTTGTCCGGAGCTGAAGAGTACGCCGGAGGGAAGCTCCAAAACCATCTGTCCCTGACGAAAGACGACTTTGAGCTTGCCCGTGTCAACCAGGCTTTTGAACTTGGCCGTGAGCACGCGGAATGCTGCCAGACGTTTGTCTGAGGCGACTCGCTGTTTGCGCAACTCCAAGAGCTCGGCTTCAGTGGCTTGCATGTCGGCGGCAAGCTTTGCAGCACGGGCAGAGGCCTCGGCTTCGGCTTTACTCGTACTATCCAGCGAATCGCTCAATGAGGCTTTGTCCGAGGTTAGTTGCTCTTTGTCACTCCTGAGCTTCTTCCGGTCACCCAGGAGCTCGTCACGCTCTCCTCGGGTTTCGTCGAGTTCAAGTTGCGTCGAGGTAAGTTCATTGAGGACTTTTTGATGAACCCCCTTTTTAATGCCGCAACCCATGGCCAAGGTGGTGGCTAGTGCGAGCAGGAGGAGTTTTGTCTGTGTGTTCATGTCGGGAATTCCTGTGGGGGTACAGTGAGCGTTTACAGCGAAGAATAGGCACAATGCTCGGTCTCCGGAGCCACGCGTAGAAGAATTGCATCGATAAGGGCAGGAATGTTGATCCACCCCAACCGCCGACCTAGGGTGGATGTACTAGATCTACAGCACTACCTCCTTATATAACTAGTTGGAATTCCACAACAGTGTTGGAATTACATGTAGTATAGTATAAGGTTAGGTGCGCCATGTAGGTGTCGGAGAAGATCTTGGCAACAATACGAACAGCTAAAAACGCACGATCCACAAGGGCCTCAGGAAATCGCAAGCGCAAGCCTGTGAAGAAGAAGGTGGCGAAATCCACCAAGGCCGGCAAGGCTGGAAAGTCGAGCAAGGACAAATCCAAGGTCAAGCGTAGAGGTATTCCCGGCAGTGAACGTGGAACTGAAATGCTAGGTGTCTTGGCTCTGGGCACTTCGATCTTTCTTGTTGCTGGATTGATTTCGCTTCAGTTCGGCGATGGTCTCTTGATGGGGCCTTTCGGACGTACATTGGCGGCCTTTGTGTACTCACTCTTTGGAATTGGCAGTCATGTACTGGCAGTTTGTGGAGCAGTAGTCGCTGTACGAATGCTGATGGAAAAGCGGACAGTTGCCAAGACTGGACACGTTATAGGTATTTTTCTGGGGCTGCTATCGTTGTCCGTACTGCTACAGCTTGCGGCGTCGAGCTACATCGTTGCGGGCTATGGTCCGGGCGGACGTTTGGGCGCGAGTTTCGCGACTCTATTTCAGGGGCTGGTATCAACCGCGGGGACGGCACTGGTTGCCAGTATTACCCTCTTGCTTTCTAT
>JAESTW010000195.1 GCA_016763395.1 Kofleriaceae bacterium | reverse complement strand
GCGCCCTTGCCGCCGGGAATCATTTCAACGCTCGCTGTGGGATGAGCTTCTGAGATTGCTGCGGCCAAACTGACCGCGTGAGGTTTGTAGTTTCAAACCACGCAGTATTCGATGGAGATTTTCATAGCGCTGATTGTACCGACAATTGTGCACAGCTGTAACCAATGACAGAATACTGCCGGGTTATGACGAAGCTCTCTCCGAGGGAAAGGTGCCGGTTTTCACGTCTGGGCTGTACAAATCCACTGCCATCCGAATACGAGTTGATAATTGCTCGGTGTTGGAATCCCTCGATTCAGTCATTGACTTTGCTTGTAGCGTCGTTTAAATATTGTGCAGGTTTTTAAACGATGAAGAAAACACTGCAATTCAAAGACTGGGAGAAGAACAAGTTAATTCTTGTCAGCGATGCTCGGCGAGAAATCGTCGATCGATGCCGCAGCCAAGCGTTATCCATTCAAGACCTCGCTATTGCAATGGCTCTAAATCCTGGTTCTATCCATAACCACGTGCACAAGTTACATGATGCGGGCTTTTTGGTTGTTGAATCCACTCGAGAAATAAACGGAATTACCGAACGAAAATATCGTAGGTCTGCAGCGTTCTTTTCGCTCTTTGAAGTAGCCCCAAAAGATGTTGCAAAGCGCAATAAGAATATTGCCCAACTTGCTGGGAAACGAGTAACCCATTGCCTGGCCTACGGTAAAAAACCAATAGGGCTTTTTGACGTCAACATTCGCGTCAGTGAGAAGAAACTGGCGGTGCTAGGAGCTTTGGCAGAAAAATTACGCCTCGCAATACTGGACGCAGACGGAAGCGGAAATATCCCCGTTTCAAGTTTTTTAGTACTAGGTAAAACACCTAAGAAAGATCAAAAGTAACATGATACGACATTCAGCCACTGTATTGCTTTCTCTATCCATACTCCTTACGAGTTGCAAAAACTCAGCACCTTCGCAGGCTACAAATCCCGTCCCTGTCACGATAACTCAAGAAGTAAATCGCGAACCAGGGCAATACGACGATGCAATAGACCTCATTGTAAAAGAGACTCTAGCAAAAGGTAAAATGGCTGGTGTTTCCATCGCCATATCTCAAGGTGCTGAGGTTCTCTTTGAACAAGGATACGGCTACGAACATATCCAAGAGAAAATAGAAGCGTCATCAAAGACAGTGTATCGGATTGGCTCTGTGACCAAGCAGTTTACGGCGGTTGCAATTTTGAAACTTGCCGAGGACGGGAAGCTTAGTCTATCAGATCCAGTTACTAAACATATTCCAAGCTACCCGATGCATGGCAAGACAATCACCATACTCAACCTGCTTACACACACTTCTGGAATTAAGAGCTATACCAGTATCGACTCCTGGCGAAAGGAGATGAGCAAGAACAAATCACCGCAGGAAATGTTAACTATTTTCAAAGACCTTCCTCTTGAGTTTGAGCCGGGAACACAATTTTCGTATTCAAATTCGGGATATTTCTTACTTGGAGCAATTGTAGAGGCAGTCACGAACTTGACGTACGCGAACTACATGGAGACAGAGGTTTTCTCTCCCGCCGGCCTAAAATACACTCACTACTGCACGCCTGAAAAGGCTGTTACAAACCGAGCACTAGGGTATCAACTCTCTCCAAATGGTTTGATTCTAGATAGTTCCCTGTCGATGACACAGCCCTACTCCGCAGGAGCAATCTGCTCTACGGTCGGCGATCTAATCCTCTGGCGAAAAGCGTTGAACACAAACAAGATCTTGTCAAAATCCAGCATGACACAAATGAACAAAGTAAACCTGCTGAGCGATGGAACCCCCACAGGATACGGCTTAGGGGTATTTATAGGGTCGTTAGACGATCATCCTTCCATCTTTCATGGGGGAGCAATCAATGGGTTCTCCGCTCAGACAAATTACTATCCCGATGACAAACTTTCCATTGCAGTACTTAGCAACACCGTTGGTGCAGGCGCCACTGCCCTCGAACAACGCTTGACAAGGCTCATCTTGGGTCTAAAAGTGCCTATTGTAAAAGAGTTGTCAATATCCTCAGAAGAAATCTTACTCGTTGTCGGAGAATATCGCGCTAACGGGGTTGGAACGTTCTCGGTAACGACCAAAGATGGAGTACTCTTCGGAAATCTCAATTCTCAGCCTTCCCTACCACTGCTCAGCCAAGGAAATCACGAATTCGTCCCCGACCTTGCTGTGATTGGTATGGATCGTAATCCCAGCATTCGCATGCATTTTAAAGTAAAAGGGAATCAGCCTGCCGGTTCCATGGAAATCATGCAAGACGGTATGACAATTCCGCTTACTCGAATTAAGTAGGGATGTCCCATCCATTTGTTAAAATTTAGGTAGCTCTTCTAGAAGAGACGCTGCTGGGTTGAACTAGGGCTGCGCTAAGGCGCTTTCGATGATTCGTTGAAGTTCAGCGGGTTCGTACTCACGGCTGAGGTAGGCAATATCGCCGTTTTTGTCGATGATTACATCCAGCGGAAAGGGCGAGATAGATCCAAAGGAACTGCCCTGAGTGAAACTTGAGTAGCTGCGGTTGGTGGTTCTAGCAATGGGAAAGGTGATACCGGACTGCTCCCGAAATTGAGTCATGATGGTGTCTGAATCCGCGCCGAAAAGTCCGCCGGGATTGAGGCCGATGACGACAAGGCCCTGGTCTTTGTACTTCTGCCAAACGTTGGGTTCTAGGTCTGAAAACTCCAGACTGCAAACCGGTCAAAAGGTGGCGAAGTAGGCTAGCAATACGACCTTGCCTTTTTGCTCACTGAGATTCCAGGTCCCTCCATCTAGTAGAGCTGCTATGACGTCCGGTGGTTTATCGCCAACCACAAATCCTGGCCGGTTGGCTGTGAGCGGAAGTACCAAGGGTTTGTCGTCCGGGTCGTCCGACCATATCTGCAATTCTTTGCGTAGCTCCACGTCTTCGCTGGGTTCAAGCAAGACTTCGAAGACTTCTACTTCACCTGGTGCAATGACTGCGGCGCTTTTATCGAGAGAAAAGGGGCTGGGTAGCTGCAATTGCCACGCAACTAGTGGTGCAGTTCCCTGGTTTCCGACAATGAGTGCAATGGCGTCTTTTTCTCCAGCGGCCACTTTGCCGAAGGCAACCGACCTCACACTGGCAAAAATGTCCGGAGCCTCTCTGTCCGGGTGGAAGCGCAAGGAGTAGAACCCTTGCCACTCACCCGCATACACGATGCCATCCCGGATCGCGACGCCGAGAATTCGGGGAAAGGCCCCGTTGCCGGCGATTCGCTCCGTGGCTCGCAACTCCGGGTTTGCAGGGTCGCTCATATCGTAGACTCGGACGTCGTTCCAGTCGGCGACCGCGAGGTGATTGCCGTCGACAGAGACTTGCAGCGCAGTTCCGCCGGTGTTGGCTGTGCCCAATACCGCAGGTGCATCGGCTTGACTGACATCGACGATTACAACACCAGATTGTCCGGCCGAGACATAGGCTCTCTTGGTCGCTGGGTCGTATTCAACAGACTGTCCGGTGCCAGCAATGTCGGTTCGTCCGACAATTTGAGGGCTGCTCGGGTCGGAGATATCAACCACTGCCAAGGTCGCCTCATCAGCAACGTAGGCGAAATCCCCATCGACAGCAACATGCCAAGCATTGCCCAGGCCGATAACGAGCCCACGCGGCTCAAGCTGGCCTCCTACTCGTTCTAAAATTTGCAGCCCACCCTCGTGGATAGCAGCGTAGACGAAATTCCCTTGCGCGGCGATGCCCTCAATGGTGACTCCCTCGGGCATCCAGCTTGCAATTTCGAGGGGCGGCGTTTGTCCGAGATCCCAGGCCGAGATGAAGGCATTGGGTTGAACTTCATCGCCCTTATTGGTGTAGTAGACAAGGTTGCCTTCTAGCGCGATGTGTTGGCAACGGGGAAAACGTTGATTGCCAAGAGCAGATACTAGCTGGAACCTACGTCTCATACCTTCGGGGTTGCTGGCATCAACGACATTGAGTCCCTCAACTCCACTGCAAAAGTAAACGTCTTCGTTATCCCCCGCCCGGACTTCTAGGATTTCGACGAAGGTTGAGCCAGGCATGCGGTTAAGCGGCACCAGTGGATCTTTGTACGCGACGGGCTCGGTAATACCGCCGTCACCGTCCGGAACGCCTTTCGGGATCGGGTCGCTATCGCCGCAAGCGGCACCCGCCAACGCAATTGCGGCGGCCAAAGGAATAGTATATGACGCCATTGATGAAGGTCTGAGTCCAATGTGGAACATGAGAGTTCTCGCTTTCCGGATGCGTGGGGCTTTCATTGCTCTATCTACGACAATGCCGCAATTCTGTTACCGAAAGGGTGAAAAAGCGTATGTGTATCGTCAATGTTGAGGAAGATGAAAAATCAAAGTGCCAAGGTCATCGCAAGTTGTGTGTTGGTGAGTTGGGGAGGTGCCTGCGGTTCTGGTTCTAACTCGAGTAATTCCGATGCTGGCAATGCGCCACTGCCCGCCGAATGCGTGTTGGGCGATACACCGGTTGGCGCGCAGTATCCAGCGGGGCCCTACGGCATAGAGTTGGGCGATACTCTGGAGGATTTCGAACTCGAAAACTGTGATGGCGAGAAGGTCTCCTTTAGCAGTATTTTGGCTCAGTCCGAGTTGGTCCTGTTTAACATTGGGGCTGGGTGGTGTGAGCCTTGTATCGAAGAGACCAAAACACTGGACTCAGAGATATTCCGAGACCACTGTGAGCGCGGTTTGCAAGTGGTGCAAGTGCTCTTTCAAGACGAGCAGTCTCGTCCGGCGACAAAGCTCTTTTGCAAAGAGTGGCAGTCTCGTTTTGGACTGAGTTTCCCTGTGCTCGTGGACCCGACCTTCCAGACCAGCAAGTACTTTGACTCTGTGTCCGCACAAACACCGCAAAATTTCTTGGTCTCTAAGGATGGCACAATTGTATTCAAGGAGACCGGTACGCCCGCAGCTGACCTTCCACAGGGAATCGACGAATTCCTACCTCAGTAAATCGAGTTGTTGTAACTTTAGCTCTGGTGCTCAGCGTGCTGCTACTGGCCAGGAGTGCTCATGCACAGAAGTCCGAGGGAGCAGAACTGGCAGATAGCCCCCCTAGAGCGACCGTCTACGCGTTTTTCGCAACCTGGTGCGTGCCCTGCCGAGTGGAGTTACCCCATCTCGAACGACTTCACCAAGAGTACAAAGACAAAGGGCTGCGATTGGTACTCGTGTCCGAGGATGCTCCGTCGACGGCGCAGTCGGTTCCGCCGTTTTTGGCGAGGTACAATGTGAGTGCCGAGTGGGTGTTGGATTCTGAGTCCGAGCTTCTCACTCGCTATAACTCGTCGGGTAGTATTCCTTATACGGTAGTACTCGACAGTGAAGGCGGGGTTGCGTGGGCTCATGCCGGCTATGAACCAGGTGACGAACTTCAGCTCGAGTCCGAAATTGTAAAGTTGGTAGAGCAAGAAGAGACTGCTTCGCCAAAGTCAAAATTGGAATGGAAGCTCACATCGCAGACCTTGGGAGTATGGCGAGAGTCTCGGTTCCAGCTCGATGACAAGCGAAAGCGGGCTTTCGCCGAGCGTTTGGAAGTGGCCGCCTTCACGCCTTCTATGAGCGCGAGCATCCGTGTCGACGGTGACCTGGTTGAAGAAGACACGAGCGATACCAAGACGGACACCGATCTGCGTGTGGAGCGGGCACAACTCAAATACGAGTTAGGTGCCGCCAAAGTGACTCTGGGTGATGACTATGTGCAATTCGGACACGGAATGAGCCTGTCGTTGCGCAAGATTGACTCTTTGGGCCTAGATACGACCTTGCGAGGTGCTGGTGTGGACCTTTCTACCGACTTTTTGACCTTGCACGCGATTGTTGGTGTGACCAATCGTCAAAATCTGGACACCATCGATTTACAGGTAAAGGACGAGGAAAACGACATCATCGCTGGGCTCGAAACTGAGATAGCAGTAGCGGAGAACTCTACGATTTCTCCCTATGTGCTCGTTGTTGATGCAGGCAATGCGGCGTCCGATGGTTCCGACTTGCAGTGG
>JAESTW010000194.1 GCA_016763395.1 Kofleriaceae bacterium | reverse complement strand
GAAGTACAAAGCAGACCTCAAGAAAAATAGTAAGTCTGTGATGAGTGCAATGATGAAATGCTCCAGCGATCCTGCGTTCGGCAAGATGATGGACGAGACGACCAAGTAATAGAACACGGGGACGAAGTACCGATTCTCAGATTCTCTGTGGATAAGTCGTCATCTCCCACCACTAACCGGCGGTCAGATAAAACTCAATGAGTACCGCCCACTTAAGGCCAGGTAACTTCGAGAGACACGCCGACTTGAGTTGCCGAGCTCGTGTATTGGCCCGCTCCCAGAGTCGCTGTTCCGGCGTCGAAAGGATTTATCACTTGCTGACCAGCCTGTGCGCCGGAGAGAGTTCGCTCGCGGGCTAGCCGTCTGGCAACACCGAAGTTGAGAGTAAATCTGTCGTAGTAGGCCTCGATACCCAAGGCGCCTGTGTGTCCGCCGAGCTTGGCAAATACGGGCGTGAATTTGTGTAGCGAGACTTCGGCTGAGTGGTAGCTGTAGCCCGCTGTGAGCCAGAGAAACCCCAATACAGCCTCATAGTCATACGCAGCTCGAAGTGCGAAGTGGTCTCGTTGACTGCTGAGAGCGTGAGCCGAGTCGAGTGCTACGTTTAGCCCACTGTCGTCAGTGAGAGCAATGTTTTGTAAGCTCCAGGTGTCTGCTGAGGTGCCGAGTTCTAGGAGTAGATCGGCGCCGACTTCAAGAGAACTACGTTGTCCCAAATAGCGGAGTCCAGTCCGGACAATGAGAGTGTCGGCAAAATCCAGCGAGGCTCTGCCGCCATTGTCCGAGGGGAGAGGGAACTCCGATGCCGTGGTTGGCGTGAGCCTGGCTCGGCCGCCTTCAAAGTTCGCGCCCTGTTTGTATTCGCCGGACAGTGCGAACTCCAGTGGGATATCCAGTGGAGCAAAGAGCATGCCTACCGATGCTCCGGCAGCGAAGTCGTCGCTCGCGTCTAGGGATAACTCTAGGTCTCTGCCCGGCGACAGTAGTACATCTCGCCCATCAAACCCGGCCCAGATTCGCCTGGTTTCTTGCAGTCGCCGTTGCGTGAGCGAGAGACTCAGGCCAATGCCGAGAGAATCGCCAACCCGCACAGCGCCACCAACAGCAAATTGCCGCCACTGGCTTTGATAGTGTGTGCCGCCATACCGGTGAGGGAAGAGCTGCGAAATGTCATCAGCGGGTTGTCCGAAGGCGGGAGTTGCCTGGGAGACCTCATCGCGTCCTCGCCGAAAGAGCGCGCCTAAAACCCAAGTGCCCCTCTCGTTTCCGTGGTGGTATGCCAGGAGCGGGGCGGCGACTGGGCTTGCGCGATTGATACTGGCAGGAGATGTGTCGTCGCTCTCGTAGCTCAGGTCCGAGTCTAGAATCGTCCCGGACAAGATGAGTCTGACTTGGCTCCGGCGAATCATTGCCCCCGGGTTGTGCATCAGCGCAGCACCGCTATCGCTAGAGACGGTGGAGGTTCCCGCCCGAGCGACACTCTTGGGCGATTCAGTCTGCCCGAGCGACTGGGCCAACGCAGGTCCGCTCCAAGCCATTAGCAATACCAATGGTATTTGCAGTGCGGTCAAACCTGCTCTCGTACACGCCACAGTGCAATTTATAACGTCGGCGGGATTTTTGCCTTGGTATCAGAGTCTTTTTTACTGCTGGACGGCGTGCAATCGGTGCATTTGTCACCCGCGTCCTCGCAACTCGCCTTGGAACTCTCACATTTGTCCTGGGCCCACTCGTCATCACCCAATTCGTCGGCCAACTGGCAGATACTTTCTGCGTTGTCACAGATCGCATCTTGGATCCTGCAGATGTCCTGGCAGCTCAGACTGCGGGTAGCAGCGCTTCCGCTCTCTGCGGTTCGGGCAACCGCGACCGACTCGGGGGCGGTGTCCACCTCGCTCTGGTCTGGCTCTGGACGTTGTCCGGCCTGACGGCGCCATTGGCTGATTTCTTGAAACCGGCGAGAAATCTCCGCTCGCTTTCCCTCGGGACTATAGAGGTCGGCCGCTTCGGCCGCTGGTGCATTGGTTTTGTACGACGCCCCGGCCATATTCGATTGTGCTTTGGACATGCCGCCACACGCGCTAAAGGCCAAGAGGATAGGGGCTAGAATAAGAATAGTTTGAGTGCGCATAAGGCTATTTATTCGCAGGAGCGAGTTCTTGCAGGAGTTGGTTGTTGATCTGAATGCTGGCATCGAAGGATTTAATCGCGTCGATTTTGGCACTGCGGCTGGCCTCTGAACCCTCTTCTGCACTTGCTGCCATTGCCTCAAAAACTTCTCCCCGGACAGTGTGCAAGTTGGCGACAAAGAAGGAAGCTCGCGTCTTCTCGCGAAGCCCGTCGTCAACCAGTGTCATCGCTGCCTCGAACTTTCCCTGAGACAACCGCATTTGAGCGAGCCTTGCCCGCGCATCGAGTAAGACATCTTCTGCCTCAGGCGAATGCTTGGGGAAGGGCAGGTCCAAGATCTGTTGAACCTGTGTCGCAGCGTCGTCGAGTTTGCCATCGCTCATGAGGACGTTCGCCTTGTGGTGGAAATTCTTTGCCTGGCCCAATGTCAGCATTAATTCTTGGCTCAGAGCGTTGGCCGGGTCACTCAACTCAGTTACTGCACCACGGTGTTCGCCTTCTTCTCGGCGAGAAGCGCACGCTGCGATGGTCGCCATGAGAACCAAAACGGCTCCTATGCGTAGTATTGCGTTCATTGGTTGGAACCCTCTGTGCTGCGACTGACTGTGCGGCGGTAGCGCAAGCTGCGGTAGCCCATCATTCGACTGCCGTAGATCTGGTCAATTCGGCTGCTTGCGTGGCCACTAGCCTCACGCTTGATTTGTCCGACGAGCTGATCGCTGCTCCGACTGAGTTCTTCTTTGGGAAGCTTACGGACAGCCACCGAGTTCTGCCCGACCTGTGTCGCCGGTGACTCAAGGCGAGAATACAAAATCAGCACGGCTGCAGCTGCCACGAGAGTTAGAACAATCGCGGGCACAAATTTCGATCGTTTCCGGCGAGTCGCGAGCTGGTCAACACTTTGCTTCTGGCTTTTTGTGTCGTTTTCTGCCGGCGCGATATCCATGGCCTGAGCCATCGCTGCATCAATAATCGAAGTCTGTTTCGCTGCATCTAGCTCTGCATCACCGAAGGCCGATGCGACCATTGAGGACAGAACCATCAGTTCCCGCTGCTCAGCATCCATCAATGTTGGAATCGGATCACCGCCAAGCAAACCGTCGACCTTGCCAGCAAAGCGTTTGGCCTCGGCCATTTCTTCTGCAGTGAATTCTTCTTCGCCGTCTTTGTCGTTGTCGCTCATTGCTCTCGTTCTCCAAACTGCTTGCGAAAGGCCCGGACAGCTCTGTGGAATACCACGTCGAAGGTGGCAACGCTGATATCCATTTTGCTAGCGCATTCTTCTCTAGGCAGTTCTTCCATCAACCGCAAGACGATGGCCCGCTTGTAGCGCTCGTTCAAATGTTCCAGCGCTTCACTGATGCGCGCCTGACTCGCCTGCCTTTCCTGCTCGGCGATGAGCGCAGCATCTGCTCCTTGGCTGTGTTGTGCGGACGCTTGTGTTTCCAAGGTAACGGCCTCGATGAGCTTGCGTGAGCGCGCGTTGCGGCGGTGGTAGTCGTAGGCTTTGTTTACTGCGATGGTGCGCAGCCACGCGAAGATACTCGTGCCTGTCCAGGTGAATTTGTCCAGCTTCTGGATTGCCGTGGCCAAGGTGTCGCGAAGTACTTCCTCGGCCGCGCTGGGATCGCCGAGTTTGGGCATCAGCACTGCTGAATAGAGGGGCCTGGTGTATTTCTCAAAAATGGGTCGCATTGCGTCTAGGTTTCCGGCCTTGGCAGACTCCACTAGAAGGCGTTCCTCTTCGAGGTCTGAGGCTGGCAAAGGGGCGTGGGCCAAGGTTCATAGTCCTAAACGATAGGGAGAGATATATCTTACACTTTAGGAATCTGGTGCCAAACAAGTGTTGGCACCCAAATTCCTAACGCAGGCTGCGCAAGCGTTCACTCTACGCACCTTCGGCGCTCATTTCTGGTGTTCCACACCACACAACTGGGGCGAGAGAGTGGGTAAACTACTAAAACCATTGGGATACATTGGAGTTGTAAAACACTTCGAGTAGGCAAAGTCCCTGTGCGGGAGCTGTTTGCCGGGCCGCACGTCGGTCTTTGGCCTCAAGGATTTCCGCCATTTGTTGCGCAGAGATCCGGCCCCGTCCGACGTCGACGATCGTGCCAGCGATGATGCGAACCATATTGCGCAAAAATGCATTGCCCCAAACCTCAATCTTGACGAGTTCGCCGACCCGAGTCACTGAGATTTTGTGAATGCGTCGATGTGGAGTCTTGGCACCGCAGCCGGACGCTCGAAAGGAGGAGAAGTCGTGTTCGCCGCACAATGCTTGCGCCGCTTCGGACATTGCGTCTACGTCGAGCGGTTTTGATAGGTACCAAGTGTTTCTACGCTGAAGAGGCGAGGGCGTGTCGCGATTGAGCACGGTGTAGCAGTAGTGCTTTCCGCGAGCGTCAAAACGTGGGTGAAAATCGGAGGAAACCTCTTCAACCGAGCGCAGGGTAATTGCGTCCGGCAATAGCCGGTTGAGCCCTTGCCTAAGTCCAAAGCAGGGAATGGTGCAGTCGGTTTTGAAAATCGCAGTTTGTCCGACTGAGTGCACGCCCGCGTCAGTGCGAGAAGCGCCAACAACGGCTGTCGGCGTCTTGAGCATCTCAGAAATGGCCTGCTCAAGATGCTGTTGCACCGTCGGTCCATTGTCCTGCCGCTGCCATCCACACAGGCCTGTGCCATCGTACTCGACGATGAACTTCAGCGTGCGCTCAGAATTCGAAGTTGATTCCAGCAAACCAATTCGTGTCGCCAACAGAGAGTTTTTTGTCCGAGCCAAATCCGTCAACTACTGCAAGTTGCGCCTCAAGAAAGAAGCCCGCGAGTTCGACGCCCTTCTCGTTGCGCAATGAAAGTGCAGCACCAGGGTCAATTCTCTCGGCGCGAACTGCGATACCAATAGTGGCCTGGTAGCCAAAGGATCCGCCCCGAGCAAGGTTGCCCTCACAGTCTGAACCTGGGCCGGGAGCCGGACAGCCAGTGGTGGGAGATTCCGAAGTATTGCCGTCAGGCGCTGTAAATTTCCACAGGTAGTAACTCAGTGCGAGCTTGCCATAGGGAACCAGGGGAATCCCGTACTTGTCGTCAAGTTCAGTGAAACGGTACACCGCTCCAATGGAGGTTGGAATGAGAGTGAAGGTGCTAGTGTCTCCGTCGGCACGAGTGGGCAGGCCGTTATTGTCCGGGTCGGGGATGGTATTGCCATTGGAATCGAGGGCGAAGGCCTTGGCAGATTGCCGGCTGAAGCCAAGGCTGCCAGTAATTCCCAACTGTCCCATCGGGAAGCTGAAAAAACGGTCGAGGCTGACTACCGTCATTAGCTGGTATTCATTGCCAAAGAACTCTTCAAAAGGCTTGGCACCGCCGGACACGTTGGCATCGATTGCCGGGTGATAGGGGCCCAGCTTGATCTCTAGGTTCCAGTTCGGAGTTGAATCCTCTCGGTCGAGATCTTCGTTGAGTTCGTCCCAGTAGGGCTGCGCATTGGCAGTGGCACTGAAGCCAACTAGCAGAAGGAGGCTGGCCAAAGCGACGAGCGCACGTGTCCGAGCTGGAGGCCGTGTTGTAGTGGCACGAAGTGTTGGGGCAGCGCGCCTGCGTCTGCGTCCAAAGACTGCCAAGCCGAATGCCAGAAGCAGCGCAAACTTGCCCAAAAGTGTCGTGTACTCCAAGACGGCAGCAAACACCACCAAGGGGGCCAAAAGCAAGTAGGACGCGGCTCGGACAACCGGGTGCTCGGCAATAAACGCAGCGAGCGCTGGACTGTTGTCGTAGTACCAATCAATAAAGCCCCGGCCCCAAGCGCTGTGCGCCAAGGTCTCATCGCGAAATGTCCGAAGAATCTTCACGAAGGGATGATTGTAGTTGCCGTAGGTTGCTGTCGCGACAAAGCAGTATCCGCCGTCCGCATTGCCACCACTTTCTTGGTAGTGCTCCCAACCGTCTAGCACGGGAGCTGGGGTGTGCGTACCCAGGTCGAGGGCGGTCGCGTTTTGAGCGTCATCGATCATAAGCAGTACGATTCTGTACTCGACGCCGTTCTCCAGCCCTTGCACACGTACATTGGTGGATGTACCTGTTGTTTCACCACAAATTGTTTTGGGATCGAGGTTGTATAGACTTGTCGGGAGGGTTTCATCGATAACGCCTGCATCGGGGCCAGTGCCCGCGTCTGCTGTACCCGCATCTGGAGATCCGGCATCCACAATGCCCGCATCCACAATACCGGCATCCACAATGCCCGCATCTGGCTGGGGAGGTCCAAGTCTAGCGGAGCTTGCTACCGAGATGGCTGTGGGATGAGCATTGTCCGAGTCGTCGTCGCAGGCCATCAGAGAAGTTAGGAACTTGGCTTGGCTGGTGTTGGACTCTAAAGGGAAACCATCGACGTCCGGTAGTTCACTGCCATCAGCGCGCGCGCACAAGACTTGGATGAAGCGAATGTCATCTTGCCTAGAACTCGGCAGATCCCAGTTGATCTCAATAGCGTTTTCCGCGCCGTTGATGGAACTGATATCGACGGCGGGTGGAGGCCGCATGTCGTAGGAAATTTCCAGTGGCGGAGCGGAG
>JAESTW010000193.1 GCA_016763395.1 Kofleriaceae bacterium | reverse complement strand
TTTGACGAGGGACGACAATTTCTTGTCGTCTTCCACCAAGAGGATCTTCGTTCGCTCTTCTATCTCATCCATCGTCGACTCCGTTTTACGCCGCCCAATGAGCGATGTCTACGCTCGGGCATCTACCAGTCAGCTTTCACGCCAAGAATGGGCAGGATGGGCAAACCACTGGTCGTGCTCTTTTCGGAATAATCGAAGTTGTACTCAGTTCCTTCGACGTTCTTCCTGTTCGTCGCGTTGATGAGGCTCAGGTAGGCAGAGAGCTTCCAGACATCGAAAATCCAGCTCTTGTCGACTCTGAGGTCCGCTTGATAGAAGGTGGCCAGCCTGGAAGAGTTGGTTTCGCCGTAGATGGGCGTGTAGCTATCGCTACTGTCGACGAAGGCTGAGCCGGTGACGGGAGTAGCAGGATTGCCCGAGCCAACTCGCAGTCGAAATCCAACCTCCCAGTTCCTAGGCAGAGCATAGGAACCAACGATGCTCAGAATATGTGTCTGGTCGATGTCGAAGAGCCGCGTTTTATTGGACCCCGAGTCCTGTCGTTCTGAGCGGCTCAGGGTGTAGGAGAGCCAACCGTGGAAGTTGTTGGCGAAGCTGCGCTTGATAAAGAGCTCGGCACCGTAGACCCGTCCTCGGCCACCGTTGTCGTAAACCTTGGGAACCGACTTGCCCTTGCGCTCGACGCTTCCTCCCGTACTGCTCACCAGGCTGTCCAAGTCTTTGTAGAAGAAGGTCGTATCGATCTTCAGCGCGGGAGTTGCCTGCCACTCGGCACCGAGGGTGTATTGCAGTGCTCGCTGGAGCTCGAGGTCTGGATTACCAAAAACCGGATCAAGTTCTTGGAAGTCTGCTTCCTGATGCACGACAGCGATCCCACCTTTCACGGCGACCTAGTCGCTCAGATTGTAGCGGGCAGCGATTCTTGGGTCGACGCTGAATTTGTTGGTGGCGCCCCAGTAGTCCATCCGCAGACCAGGGACAATCTCCGCCTCGCCAAGCTTGAGGCTAGCTTCGATAAAGGGCGCAGCAAAGAGGATCGGGCGATTGTTAAACTCAGTGTAGATGACGCTACTGGCATCGAATTCCTCTTGTGGTTCTCCTTCGTCTGCGGGCCGACCGGCCAAAACAGAACCGCTGACATAGCTCATAGAAGTATCTACACCTGCTCGCAGCGTTAACTTCTCGGATACGGCCAAACGCGCCGTGTCTCGTAGTTGCACCGTTTGGACGTCAAAGTCGAATTTGAAGGAATCGAAGAGGGAGAACTTCACCTGGTCGCGACCTAGTGAGAGCTTCAGTTCATTCTTGAAGTCAGCGCTAGGAACGTAGCGATGCTCTAGGAGTATCCGTTGGAACTGGGTTACTGCCGCAAGCGACCCCGATTGAACGCCTGCGCTTAATTCTGCCGGGTCATCGAAGACCAGTTTAAGGCGGTCGTCCGAGCCGAAGAACATGGCGCGAAACTCATGCTTGTCCGTCGGACGATAGTTGCCCATGAGCTGATAGTCGTAGTAACGCGGGGCTGTCTTGAAGGAGAAATCTGCGTCATCGGGCAAGACCGCACCCAGCACCGCATCGATGTAACTTCGGCGACCGGAGAAGGCAATTGCGGCCTTATCACCAATGGGCGTTTCGACGTAGATAGAAGCGTCGAGCGCGCTGATGTCTACTGTTCCGTGGGTACGCTCAGGCGCAAGTCGTTTCAAGTTCAGATCCAAAATTCCACCCATCGCGCGGCCGTACTCCACCGAGTAGTTGCCTGGGTAGAAGTCAATGCTATCGATGACGCGAGCAGGCATGACGCTCTTGAGCCCGCCGAAGTGATACATCAGTGGGATAGCAGCGCCGGATACGAAGACGCCGGTGTCGCCAATGCCCGAGCCACGAACCGAGAGTTGGTCTGAGCCAAAGGAAGGGCGCGCGACCCCGGGAAGGTTCTCGACGGCTTGCACCGGGTCGCCCAAGGTACCGGGTACGCTGACAATTTCAGCGGCACTGAGGGTACGCCTGGTGACTTCCTTCTTCTCTCGCTCTCCCTGTACGGTCACGTCGTAAGGGTTGTAGGACTTCTTCTCGACGTAGTAGGTGGCGTCCACGCCCTCCCCTTTGCGGATCGTCTCCGAAGTTTTGTAGATGCGATAGCCGCTCGGGGCGATCTTGATTTTCCAATTAGCGGCCGCCAGGCCATAGAACTCGAATCGTCCTTTGGCGTTGGTTTCCGCCTCGAAGCCGACCGCATCATCGCCTTCGCCGCGGTAGACAAGCACTGTGACGCCAGCAAGGGGAGTGCGGCTACCACGCTCTAAGAGAAATCCGCTCAGATTCACTTGGGCCGGTGTCGCAGGCAGAGTTGTTGTTTGCGTACCCTCAGGTGCAGGAGCGGCCAGTGCCACTGGAGCGAGCGCTGGCAATTGAAACTTGTAGGTGTAGCCAATGCGAACAGGTACAGGTGTATCGCCAGCCTGGGCCGGGTGAAACTCGATCTGCGTTACTGCGATGGTCGCGGCTTCGGCGAATTCATAATTGTTCTTACCCGTGATCGGCGACCCGTCTTCTCGCAGTACCGTGGTGGAAACGACACTCGTGCTCTCGACCAGGCCATCGGCACCGATATCGATTTGTAGTGATACTTCGGCAAAAACTCGATCGTTTAAAGCATTGGGCGGATATACGGCTTCTACCAGCGTCTTCACCTTGGGCAGCACGGTGATATCTCCGGGCTCTTCCGAGGCAGGATCTACTGGTGGGCTTGGTGTTGCCTGGGCTAAAGCGGCCTGTGGGCCAGCCAGAGAAGCAATGAGAAGAGAAGCAATCGTTAGTAATGGGCTAAGTCGAATCATCGGATGAACCTCAGGTTCGATGTGACCCAACTCGTGCCACCGCGGTCGTCGCGAATGACGATGAAGAGTCTGGAGGAATCGTCGGTGCGCTCGTCCATTGTTGGAGTGCGCCATTCGTTGGCGCGTGCGTCGCTAAATTGAGTGGAGCCTTCGTTGAAGGAGGTGGCACTGGCATCCAGTTCGCCGCCTTCGTGGAACCAACTCAGTCGCAAGATCTCTCTCGCATTCTCGAGCGGGTCGCCTGTGAGCGGGTCGCGCAGGTAGCGTTCAGACTCGGCCTCCGCCAGCGCTACTTCGAGGCTGTAGCTGGTATCGCGGGCAAGCTCTGCGCTGCCCATGTCATCGAGAGAAATAGGTGTGCCATTGACCAACGCGGTGGCCGTCATGGCTCCAAGTTGGGGGACCGTGTTAACGACCGCCGCGTCGTCATAGTGCAGCTTCACCTCTCGGATACCAGTGATCTCTTTGGCACCAAAAGTGACGTCGATGCGAATCGTCACCGGGAAGCTCTCCTCGCAGCGAGAGAAAGTAAGGGGGCTGTCTGTTTCTCCGCTCTGCAGGATGGAGCAAATCGCAAGCCACACTTGTGCTGGAACGACGTTGCTTAGCTCAGCACTGACATTGCTGCCGAGATCGTAGGGCGGAACCGTAAATTGCCCATTGCCCAGGGCCTTATCAACTTCTGCCTGCAGCAAGTCGTGGTCGACAAGGCATGGATAACCGTTGTTGGAACTCCCGACTAAAGGGCACCAGGACCAGCGTGTGCTCGTGGGCTGCGCAGTGAGTAGGGCGGTGAGTTCGGCTGTAGCACCAGGAATCAAGTCCGGAGGATTTGCGGCCATCGCCAGGAGGCGGGGTTGCTGAATGTCCTCAT
>JAESTW010000192.1 GCA_016763395.1 Kofleriaceae bacterium | reverse complement strand
GAACAACCGGGGTTTGCTTGCCAGTGTCTTTACCATCGATGTAGATACGAGCCCATGGTTCGGACCAAACCGTCAAATACCCGACGCCAGACTCTTCACTGGCATTGTCGTTCGGGTTCGTCGCTTGCGGATCGGAGCCACCCTTTTTCGTGGTCACCGTTGGGATTTTTCCCAATGAGAATTTGTCAGCGGCCCCATTCTTTCGCCTCTCCTCCGCTGCTTTCTTCCGGTCTTGGTATTTGTCGCGTTCGCCACCAGGAGCAACCCTGTCCGGCTTCATGTCCATAAATTCTTCGACGCCAGCATCTGCGTCCGGTGTCTCTTCTGGCCAAACCAAGGTATGAACCCGTTTTTCGCCAGGTGTTAGGGTTACCCTAAACTCCATAAACCCTCGGCCCGGACGTGAGAGAGCTACTCTGTGCTGTTTATTGGCCTTCAGTGTCAATGGTCTTGCCAACTCCTCGCCAGTGACTGGTGTGCCATCGACCACCAACGTATCCCCGTCTTCCAACCCCTCGATGTTCAGCATACCGACCGCCAGGGAGGTGGGATCGCAGTTGAATACTTTGATCTTGTTCTCGTTGAGTTTGAGCTTGGCGTCGCATAACGCGACGCCGTTGCGCTGTATTTGTATACTGTGAGATCCGGGTGAGAGGTTGTCTAAGGTCAGCGAATCACCGCTGGGCACGAAGCCCCGTTCTTTGCCGTCAACGAAGGCCACAGCACTCTCTTTGTCGTCCACCAGCAGGACTAGAGTCGCGTGCGCCGTCGATGCTGCCGCGGGCTTTTCTGCTCCGAAGAATACCGTTTTGACACCTAGTGCGACCAAGATCACAGCGACCGCAAGCCCAATTCCCAAGAGAGTGTTTCGATTGGCCACGGTGCCAGGACTGGTGTTTAGTCGGATTCCCGGATTTGGCACAGACTCGGTGGTCGACACTTCCGGGAAACTCATCGTGATCGTCGGAGATGCGCCAGGAGCCACTGTCACAGCGGTAGCCACTGCTGGCGCAAACGAACCAAAGGGTTGTACGCCGCTGTCCATAGGAGCCTCGGACAACGCTGACGTTGCGCGGGGCCGTGTTGGCGCGGGGCCCGGCGCTGGCGTTGGTGCTGGCGTCTCAACTTCGATCATCAACAGTTCAGGGTCTGCCACCTCAATTTTAATGCTCTCGCCGTCCGAGGTGAGGGGCTGCGCAGATCCGATATCCTCCACGTCCCCTATCACATCCATTAGCCCCAACTCACCGAAAATCTCGGTTGGGGAGTCTACATACTCGTTGGGTGCTGGCTGAGGAGCCAATTCCAGAAGCTCGGGCTCTTCTAGCAACTCGGACTGTTCTACCAGTACTTCTGAGTAGTCGTCCTCCTGCCCAGACACGGGGGAGACTGAGCCGGGGGTATCCACAGGGGCAGCGCCTGGGGCATCCGCCAATACTCCGTCTTTGTCTATCCTGGCGTATACATCCATGAGCTCTCGCTCACGTTCCAGTTCGACGCCAAAGGCCTGGCTCATTTCTTGTCCGAGAACGCGGTTGCTAAACACATCCTCCGAGCTCTTTAGATACGCATTGAGGTCATCACGCATCTCGGCACACCACTGGTAGCGACTCTCGGCATTCTTCGCCAGAGCCTTCCGCACGATCCGCTCAACCTCGGGGGGCACACTGGCCGCGAGTAGCTCTTTGCTCTCAACGATGGCGTTGCGCACTTTTTCAAGGGTCGTAAAGTCGTTCTCTCCGTTAAACAGGCGCTTTCCTGTCAAACTCTCATAGAGAATAATTCCCATGGAGAAAATGTCTGTCCGGCGATCGAGAGGTAGACCTCGGACTTGCTCCGGGGACATGTACGCGAATTTCCCTTTTAGAACTCCGGCAGTGGTATGGGCGTTTCTCTGCTCGGCTTTTGCGATACCAAAATCAATGAGCTTGACCTCGCCCTCGAAGGACACAACGATGTTCTGCGGCGAGCAATCGCGATGCACGATTTTCATCTCTTGGCCCATGACGTCGCGCTTCTTGTGAGCGTATTGCAGGCCCTCGCAAACCTTCATCACTATGTAGCAAGCTGTCCGAGTTGACAGTCGTTTTTTGTTCTTGCGATATCGGTTCTGAAGCTGGAGCAGGTCCCTGCCCCAAATAAACTCCATGGCGATGAAGTGTGCGTCATCGACTTTGCCGAGTTCGTGAATCTGCCCGATGTTGGCGTGTGCCAATTGTCCAGAGATTTTTGCCTCGTCGATAAACATGTCGACGAAATCTGGATCCTTGCCAAGCGCGGGAAGAATGCGCTTAATAGCAACAATTTTCTCAAAGCCTTCCAGACCAAAGGTCTTTGCTTTGAAAACTTCGGCCATACCACCGATGCTAATGCGATCGAGTAGTAGGTACTTTCCGAATTTTACCGGGCGTCTCATTCCGTACACTAAGAATAGCCCCAGTCAATTCGCTTGCACAAGTCAAACGAGGCATACAAACCACAGCTAATGTGGGATTTAACCCCGATCCCGATGTATTGCAATGTCGCATGCGGCCTGCAACCCACGGCCAGCTCCCCCCAAAATGCTATTTTAGAAGTCCAGAGAAACTCCTAGAGTACCACCAGTAGGAGAAGGCATGACAGCAAACGACATTGCCGGTGCGGACTCCTTTTCTTGTATTCGACGATACCCTTTATAGCCATCGACTACCGAATACACGTAGAGCGTGATCGCCGCAATACCACTAATGTAGTTGACGGATTTCAATGTTCGGGCGGTCGATCCGATGCTTTCGCCATTACTTTGGCATGTCCGGTTTTCGCGATCACAGTAGCTTCGCAATAGAAAATAGGTACTCAGATTCGTCGCCAAGAGTGCTCCGATGCCTCCCGTCAGCAAGAATCCTTTTGTCCGCTCACCATTTTGAAACTGTCCAGCGCCAGGGAGTAAGTTGAGGACTGCGTAACGTTTCTTCGGCCGCTTCCTGTGAGCATCAATCTCCGCAGTATTGCGCAAACGCACGTCTTCAAATACTAGGATGACTTCGGGAGGTACTTGCGCTGGGTCTAGATGTGCCTGCGGATCAAGCAATAAGTACTGCAGAAAAGCAGCTCGGCTCCGGGCAATCTCCCCTTCATAATAGGCGAGTAGTCCCAAAATCCGAAAGGCTTCTGCACGCTCTGACTCACTGGCGCTGTCCTTGTGGCGAAAAATCACCGCCTGAACCGCCAAGCGCGCATTCCGGGTCTCTCCTCGTTCCAGGGAGGCGGTGGCGCTTGCGATAAGTTCTGCTGGGGTGCGCTCCTGCGCCCAAAGTTCTAGCGGGGTTCCCATCATAAGAACACTCCCTAGAATCAACGAACACAGATAGCGGGGGCTTGCTGACACTTTCAAAATCACTCCGAAACTTTCATCACTTCGCTACACCTGGATCTTGAACCCGGAGATCGAAGTGTCCACTTAGGTCACTAACAGCAGAGGCCAGCGGCCGGTTTTTTTCATCGCCCTGACAGTCTACACAGAACAAGCTGATTTGGGCGCCGGCAGAGGATGCACCACTAACGACGACTCGGCCAGAAATAGTCAGTGTTGCGGGAAGAGAAATATTGAGCACAGCGGGAGTAGTAGACACGATGGGAATCTCGGCCACAACAGACGCGCTGGTGGCGCTCGACAACTCTAGCCGATACGCACCACCTTCGACCAAGGCCAGGGATAGCTCGCCGGCTCCAGTTGAATCACCTGTTACGGTAGCCCCGGATTGAGTGAGCGCCGCCATCGGACTGGCACTCACCCGGACAACACCAATGCCGCCCCCGGATTGAGAGATGAGTATCGGGGCGTCCACTGCGGTTTGCAGTTGAATGTTCTGTACGGGCTGAGTGCCCCAGGGGATATTGGTACGCACAATTCCCTCGCCATTGTTCGCCAGTGCGACAAAGTCTGAGCTTCGGGCCACTAGTAAGGTGTCGATGTGACCATTGGCGTCAGCTACTGCCTGCACAGAGAACTCTCCTGAGAGAAATTCGACACTGCCGACGAACACACTTCCCGCTTGCGCAAGCGACGCTCGCCAACCAGCCCGAGCACCGGCGGCCACCGCTCCGCTTGAGAAACGCAGATCTAGGGATGCATTCACCACCGCATCGGCGAATCGAATCACTACATCACTACCCGCAGTCAGCGCTTGTACTTGAGACAAATCCGACACAAGAGTTGGCAATCCCGATCCGCTCGGCGGAGCAACACGTACGCCGGTGAGTGTCGTGCCAAAAGAGCCGACAGAAAAGCTTCCGTCGGCCTGAGAAATACTCGCAGTTGTCGCCGCTCCGTCGCTCACCAGGCTAACTCGCGCTCCTTGAAGCGGAGCTCCTGAGGCGTCAAAGACATGTCCGGTATAGGTGTTGAGGGTGGGAAGCGTGAGCAAGCTTGCAATCTGTCCATTGCTGAGTCCGGGCAGTATGGCGGTAGGCAAGCTAGGGTCTGATGGAACGACTGTCACATCGAAGAGGCCTACCGGCAAACGAATATTGAACACGCCACCTGCGTTTGCGAAGGTTTCGTAGTCGATTGGTGATTGTACTCCCAGACGCCTAGCGCGCAGATACGCCGGAACTGCACTGCCATCTTGAGCCTGAAGACTGCCGGTTGCGAGTAATCCTGCCTCAACAGAGATCGGTGCCAACACGGCGTCTGCGCCACCTTGGACTACGATAGGATAGTCGAGTTTGGGCGTGTCTCCCTGCGGAGTAATGCGCAAGCGGTAGTCTTGTCCGATTGCACCTGGCGAGTTGACGTTTAGCGTTCCATCATCGTCAACGCATTCAAAACCGCCAACCGTGCCCTGAACAACGACTTGATAGGGACCAGCTTGGTCGGCAACAAACGAGATTCGCTCTACTGGCGAAGACAACTCGGTAAAGGTCTGAGGAACACCACTTCGCTTCACTGACCAGGAGAAGTCCCGAGCTCCCAGGATTCCACTGTCGACCGAGACCTCGACCTCAACGGTATCCCCGGCCACAGCAGAGTTGGGCATTATCAAAAACAGGCTG
>JAESTW010000191.1 GCA_016763395.1 Kofleriaceae bacterium | reverse complement strand
GACACTAGAGAGTATTACTTTCGACTACCCGATGACGCTCGCGCCCGTTGCCAACGAATAAATAGATAGACGGGAAAACCGGCGGCTAGAGCGATGCCGCCGGCGATGAAGGGCTTTTCGTCCTTTTGCGCGGCTGCGACCAGTAGCCAGCCGCACAGTCCCAACGCTAAAATGGGAACAAAATAGGACAAAGGTAGCCGAAATCTATTTGTATCCTCGGACTCGCCCACGGCTTCCTTAGACATATTCTTAGGCTGGCGGTAGCGCAAGACAATGACCGCCAAACATGTTGAGATGTATTGAGCGAAGCGCCCGACTACAGAGACTAGGGCAAGGGTTTTAAAATCGCCCACTATCGCGATTCCGCCACAAACAAAAAAGAGCGTAATGAGTGCAACATGAGGAACACCGTTATCGCTCACCTTCGCGAGCACCTTCGGCATGTGTCCCTGCTCGGCCAACGCGAACACCCGACGTGGTCCGATTAGAGCTTGCGCCGAATTGACGCCAATCATTGATATGATGATGCCCACACTTATAAAGGCTGCACCTGAACTGCCCATAAAAGACTCGGCAGAAGCCACAACTGCATTGGGGTGTCCGGCGATGCCCGGCAACGTCCCTATCGCCACCAGCATCACACCGACATAAACAATACAGACCAGGCTAAGTACCGATATGAGTGCCAACGGGACTGCGCGCCTAGGGTTGGACATCTCGCCAGCAGGCACAACCAGCGCCTCAAAACCGACGAAGGCGTAAAGAATGATCAAACTCGCACTGAAGAAGTCACCACCAAAGCCCATGGGGGCAAAGGGCGTGAAGTTGCTGAAGTCTATGTAGAAAACTCCCCACCCGATAAAGACTGCGATGGGAATAAGCTTGGCAGCGGTGAAGAGGTTAGACACTCGAGCCCCCATCTTGGCACCGAGAAGGTTTATCGCCGTCAATACCGCCATGAAGGCCAGAATTGCAACAACACGTTCTGGCCCGGACGCGATGGCTGGCAAGTAGTTAGCCGCGACCGCGTCTGCAAGACCGTTGACCATCGCCGCCCACGATGAAGTGGTCACCACTAAAACCATCCAGCCTACGAAAAAGCCAGGCGTCTCTCCATGTACCCGCAACGCGTAAAGATAAGCGCCACCGGTGCCTCGAAACTGGCTGCCAACTTCAGCAAAGCACAACGCTATTAGAAAGGAGAGTAGTCCGGCGAACAACAGAGTAAGGATCGATGCGGGCCCCATCATGCCTGCTGCAACGCCGGGCAAGAGAAAAATCCCAGTGCCTACAACCCCGTTGATTCCGAGTGCGACGACGTCGGTAAGAGAGAGGCTGCGTTTGAGTTCATGTTGCATGAGGAAAGCTACTCTTGGGGCTTGGTGTAATGACCATGGGGCACAACCCCTCTCGTGAACCACAATACTACGCGACCTCCGTGTTGGCAGGCCAGCCTCACCGTACGGATTTGGCCGCAAGGCGGTGACTTGAGTGCTCCTGCGCTACGTTGCCTCAATGAAATGCAGTGAGTGTAATGCGGCAGTTAGAAAGGATATCGGTCGCTTTTACAGCCACTGTGGAGCGGTCTTGCCCGATGCGTGGGCGTTTGGACACAGAAAAGCCGACCCCGTGAGGATCGGCTTATCCGCGCTCGCTATGAGCAGACTTACTTGCTGCTGAGCTCGTAGTTTGAGTTGCTAGCCCATCCGCGAACCATGACGTGAACCGAAGCTGGTGTTGTTATCTCAACGCTGCACTCCTCGTTCGAACCGTTGAGGTAAGGCCGGCAGTCGTAGTTGCGAGTTGATGGCGCGTCGCCAACTCGGATGTAGAGGTCGGCATCTTTGTCGCCAGTTAGAGTAAAGGTATAGTTTCCGGCTGCGAGAACTGGTGTCTCAAAGCGATGCTCTTCGTCGGCAATTACCGAAGACACTGCGGCGACGCCTGGCTCTTTCACGCCCACTTCAACGGGAGTTTCGCCGAATCCTGGAACGTAGACATTGTCTTGCTCACCGGACACGAGTACGACTTCAGCTGAGTCAATGCCGCGGAAGATGCTCTCGTAGGTCATTGGGTCGTCTGTGCTGAGCAAGCCCTCGATAAGAGCGGTGGTTGCTACTGGCATAGAGCGGAAGAAGGATGGCAATGCGTTGGTAACGATGTCGAGGTACTTGGTGCCATCTGGATCGTCGGAGTTGACCGCCGAGTGCGCATCCCCTAGAGAGGAATCAACGTATGCGTAGGTGTCACAGCCGTTCATGAAGACAATTGCATACTGTCCGGTTTTCCATTCGCCTTTGCGAGCCATTGCGCGAATGTTCGCACCAAGACCAGCGTGACCGTTATAGGAGATAAGGTCTGCGTCACCAGAGAGTTCTTCGTAACGAGTGTTGAATGTTGCTGGCGCGGTGCGGATGTTGTCCACAAGAAGAGCGACCACTTCGATGCTCTTGCCATTGCCAAGGTCTGCTGTGAAGCTGACTTCTGGCATAGCAACACCTGGGCGAGATGGGATACTCGCTGGAATCGTAGTGTAGTCCGCTTCGTCATCGAGCAAGTTTTTCATCTGGCGTGCAAAACCGTTGTATGCACTGATGCCCGCGTCCGAGTTGGAGGTCTTGCCGTCTTCGTACTTGCCAAAGATTGCGACAACCTTGAGAACATCGTCTTCCCAAACCTTGTGGTACTCAGGGTATTTTCCCGTTGTATTGATGGAGCTCAGCTCGACTGTTGCCTCTGCTGTAATGACATCGCCATCAGCAAACGAGCAGTTGGAGCGTTGTGGGCGGTAGTAGTACCACATGCTTCCCTGGTCAACGTGCGCATTTCGCTCAACGCAATCGTGTCCGTAGTCATCAGTAAATTTCGTAAGAGCGCTGAAAGTTGTGTCCAGGGGAAGCTGCAAGCTGTAGGTAGCAGGGATTCGCTCTTTGTTGCCCCAAGCGACAGGAAGAGATGCGTGGTAGCGTATCACTTTGCGACCATCGACGGATTCAATCTCGATGTCCGTGAGCACTAACTTGTCAAGACGACCAACCGCTCTGTCGCCGTTCAAATGTCCGATTGTGTAGAGAAGCTGATCTTCGATTTTCTGCTTGGCGCCAAAAGAGGAGTCGGCGATTAGCGAACCGTCAAAATCAAACTGCAAGAACACCGCTTCTGCGCTGGTATCCGCCTTGCCATTGCCCCCTTTTACAAATTCACCTTGCTGAGGGATTATCTCATCATCAGAGCATGCGCCCGAGGCTAGCCCGAAGGAGAGAAGGAGTGCAGGAAGTAGTGCAGTGCGGTACATGTCGCCTTGTGTAGTACAGCTCTTACTCGTTGACAAGTGGCTCATTCATCCGCCACCACCCTCTGGAGAGGGGGAGATCTAACGGTAATACACTGATTTAACTCGACTTTATCAAGGCCTGGCACCGTGGCGCCATTTTTTGAATTACTGGGTCGATTTCCTCGAGCTGCTCCTCTCCAAAGTCTGATGCCTTGAGTTCCAAGATCACTTTGAAGAAGGGAGCCCAGGAATTGCCGCACGCTTTGTAGAGATTGGCAAACTCCTTTTGTCCGGTGTTGTAGACCTTAAAACCGAGTAGCGATGCATTGTTCGGACGCCAGCTGAGCCCCAACTCTTGTTGGAGTGCAACCGTGATTGACTCCTTCTTTGCGAGTTTTTCTTTGTCCGACTTTTTACTCTCGTAGAGTTTTGCCAGTTCATCATGTGCCTGAACAAAGCGAGTTCCTCGCACGAGCGACCGCGCAGCTTCTTCTCGGTATATGCTCACTTCTTCAGACTCGGCACCGAAACGCCAAATCAGGTACTCCTCGGCCATCGTGTCACCGACAAAAGACGCGACGCTCTCATTGAATGTCGCCTGATCGTTTACCAGTAAATTCGCGTGCGTCAGCTCGTGTAAGAGAATGTTGGAAAGGTAGCGAAACGCGTCATCGTGAGGGGAGAGCATCGATGATAAAATAGGGTCATCGAGCCAACCACCGGTTGAATACGCGTTAACTGGACGCATGTAGACATCCAGACCGCGCTTCTTAAGACGACGCCGTATCTGCATCGCCTCACGCCTATCAAACCATCCGAGATAGGGAAAACTCCCAACTAGAGGGAAATTCCAAATTTCGGCTTCAAAGGCAAGTGGCTTCGCTGCCGCCAAAAACCATACAACTTGTCCGCGGTTTAGCTCCACGTACTGTTCGTAGTTGCCCTTGGAGTCAAAGCCGTTTTTCTGGGCGAAGTTCATTATGATCTTCGTTTCTTCCAACAATATCCGGGTTCGCTCGTCGGTTGACGGGTCTGCGATGACATCATCCACATCTCGGGCCAAACTCCAAAGTTCCGCTTGGCCCAAGCCCGCCTGAATCACATAGCGGGTTTGCATGCATGAAGTCGCAAGAACGAGGACGAGAATGGCTATCGATACACGCTGAAGCACGGCTCAAGAGTAACTTGCCTGTTGTCTCGAGTCCCCCTCTTTGCGTACAATTCGCAAGTGGGTACGATTGCACAAATTGCCAATACACGCGTATGTCTACTGAGCCTGCTCTTACTCGGAAGCAGCGCGAGTTGTGGACAGCAAGAGTTAGAAACTCACGACGAAGAACTCGGACTTGCTGGGCGTTGGCGAGCTCCAGCGAACATTCTAGCCGACGGCGACGAGCAAAACGTCGAGTACACCGGCGCTGGTCCTTGGGTCGACGAAGCGACCTCTTGCCAGGGCACCTTTACCCCGGGTGGCGAATTTCTGCGTTCGTACCTTCTCGAGTACTTTCCCCAGATTCACACCATTGGTGGGTATTCGTGTAGGCCGATTGTGGGCAATCCGTCTCAGACTTCCGTACACGCAACCGGACGAGCGCTGGATTTGATGATTCGCACCACCAGCGACGACGCTGACAATGACCTGGGAGACCCGGTAGCACATTGGCTGATTCAAAACGCCGAGCGTATGGGCATTCAATTTATCATCTGGGACCGCACGACCTGGATGGCGGCGCGAAGTACCGGACAAAAAGAGCGAGAATACGGCGGTTCAAATGCTCATATCGATCATCTTCACATCGAACTTAGCCCCGCAGGCGGTCGGCAAGAGCCTCCGTGGTTTTCTGAAGACTGGGCGCCGCCAGTACTCGATGCTTGTCCGCCACTCTCTGCTGAGGGAGGAGTCATTGACGACACGCACTCGTGTATGCAGCTACTTGGTCCTAGCCAATTTTGGCGTATCGAAGACGGCGCGGGCTACGAAAACCGACTCGCCTGGACCAACGCCATTTCCAGCGATGAGCAATCGAATTGGGCCCGTTGGCAGATCGTACTGAGTGAAGCCGGGCACTACAAGGTAGAGCTCTTCGCAGACTCGGGGTATTCGGAACACACCAAGACGCGCTACGAACTCAGACTCGCCAGCGGAACCATGGAGTTTAGCGTCGACCAGAGCCAACTCGATGGCTGGCATGAGCTGGGCCAATTTGACTTTGCGGCCGGCGGCGGTCAAGAACTCAGGCTCTTTGACAATAGCAGTGGCGCTGTTGCCGATGGCACTCGGATTTCAGCGGATGCCATTCGGCTAACGCGAGTAGTGGACGATGGACCGGATGGGCCAGATGGACCGGACGGACCGGATGAGCCGGACGGACCAGATGAGCCGGACAAGCCAGGTGACAGCGACGGTCACACCTCGGGCTGTAGTAGCTCAGGCGCAAGGGGTGGCTCCTCGACAAACTCACTCTTCCCGCTGCTATTGCTGGCGCTTGTTGGCGTACTTCGCCGGTCACGTTTGCATCGTCGACAATAGCGCACAACCACAAGTTCACTGTCTATCCCAATACCGGCTGTTACTCTTGCAATAGCCCAAGCGCATGGGCCGCGCGCAATGCCACAACTCGCAAGTGACCATCACGGATACTCTTCCGAGACACTATCAGTTCTTTTAGATTTAACCAAAGTAGAGGCCGCGCGGTACTACGAATTTCACCTATCTCAATGGCGATTGCATGGACAACTTCAGGTGTCGCGCCAAGGGAAGGATGGTACCGACCACCGAGTACGCTCATCGAAGCAGCAACAATGCCATATTCGAGCTCTAGTTGGCTCGCGACCCAGGCCATCGCGGGCTCCAGGCTGCAAATCTCCTTTGGAATACGCCACGCAGGCGCCACTAGCAGTTCGCTGTTGCCGGTAAAGGACTGCGCTGCGGGTAAATCGGCATCGTCAACACCTATCCATATGTCGTCACCATCTTGACAGAGAACCGCGACCGAGATGGTGTTGTGACTTAGGCTCGATGCTTTGACGTATTCTAGTGTGACTTGCCGCAGAACTTCGCCTGAAGCATCCAACTCTTCAAACTCTGAACAGTGTACTTCCAGAAATCCTGTACTCTCTTTTTCGCAAGACCGGGCAAAGCAGCGTCGATGCTCGCGACTGAGAACAGTACCTACTTCGTTCTTCGGCACCACATCACTTCTATTCTCGAGCGATATTGATTCTCCAATCCAGGGCCCAACCCTTCGGCCCCGCTGGAGAAGTAACTCGTACGCATTCATTTCCAAGCGAGCATCCAGTAGTCCGCCAACCTGCGCGGAACGCAAGAGCTGTTGGGCTTCCATGGCCATTACACGTCCCGCGCTCGTGAACCCTGTCCGGTTGTCCGTTGCACGAGGTACAAATGCATCACTGATACGGACAAGCACACTCGTTACTTCCTCCTCCAGTCCACCAGGCGAAGGATAGTAGGAGCTACCTGTATCAATATGAACAATTGCATCGTCGGAGATACCAGCGGCACTCAGGATCTCGCAAATCGTAGTCCCTATCGGGCTGTCTCCCTGTATCACTGAGATTGGTTCTGTAATGTAGCCAGCAGCACTTGCTCCGTCCAGGCTTGCATTCGCCGCATTCACTCTACAGCTGGCCCGCAGTATCGGACGAGGATAGCTGGAGCGCGCCACCACAAAGAGGTCACCATCGGATTCGAACCAAGGCAATACATCGAGTGTCCGGTTGGGGCGTCTCACAAGGTCAAAAACTCGCCCAGTGGAGCGATGACGATAGTATTCCAGACGCAAGAAGTTCAAGCTTGGCTTCGGTTGCCCCTCTCTCATGCGCACGCCCTGCCCCTGCGCTACTTTTTCACCGGCAATAATGTAGTTAGTAGCGGGAAAGTCGATGGCACTACCACTTTCGTCCCACAATGAGAATTTTCCCTTGTAGCGGTTGTTCACAATCCAGGGATTGTAGAGTGGAATGGACACCAGGACTCGTAGACCTAGGCTACCGAGCACGTTCTCGAATTCGCGCTGCGTGTAGTAACAATACTCCTCCTTTGCTTCCTTCTGATAATCGCGACGGTAGTCCTTGCGCAATACAAACTCGTTAGCAAACCGCAAGGGTAGCCGATACCGGGACCGATTCGCAAGACGTGGCGGGCCGGCGGCAGTGCCCTGGAGTTTCTCGTACACAAACCCCGGACTTTCGGACAAGCTTCTAAAGTCACCAGCGAACTTCTCAAACAATCGGCTCGTCGAACAACCTTCGGGGTCGTCGCTATCGTCACCGTCGTCGCAAGGCAGGTCCAACAATACGTCACCAGCCTCACTGGCCAGAAAATCTCGTATGAGAATTACCCCATTCTCCTTGAGTGCACGCACTTGCACGGCGATTGCCTTCCCCGCCTCCGCATAGGAATAGCCGGTAAAAGATGTAACATGATGCAATACCGAAGAATTGATGATTGCATCAAGTGTGCCTTCGCTGAACACTTCTTTTGCGATATCTCCGACAACAAAATCCAGATTCTGCAAGTTGTATCGCTGAGAAGCCATCTCCACCATTGTCGGATCGAGATCAACGCCAACAACATCGAGCGACGGATAAAGTGCCGCCAAGGTGTAGCTACCTGTTCCCGATCCCATGCCCATGTCCGCGACCTTTCCTTGTGACCGGAGATGGGCGGCTACCAGCGCAACCTTCTGCCGCATCGACGAGTCCATCCCGTCCAGGTATCGCTGATAGGCTCCTCTGTCACCACGCCTGTGTTCGGAGCGTGAATCGTTGTCGCCAGAATCTCTTGGTGGTTTCATGATGTGGTGGAATCATGCCATGGTCAACTTCATTAAGCGATTCTCGCAAGACACGACTAGCTCGGATGCTCGCGAACTTAGCTCCATATCCAAGGAAACTCCCGTTTTGTGAAGCCTGTCAACTCGAGCGGAGGAGGGGCACTCGGAGAAGAGCTCCAACACCTCATCGCCGACAGCCATCACACATACGCCGGAGTCCAAGACTGCAAAATTCACCGTCGCGATATCGATATCTTCATCAACACGTAGGTCATAGCTGGCAAAATCGGTGGAGAAGCGGAACACAAGGCGGCACAGCGAGGAGCCTCTATACCCGCTCACCACAAGAACTCGCGACCGAAGCTTGGCATCGACCACCATGAGTTCGGACACTTCGGGAAGTGCGATCTGATAGCTCTTACCTGGTTCGGTGAGAAGTGACACGTACACCGTCCCCAATAGTTTTTGTAGAACCACCCCGGAAAAGAGCTGAGTGGCATGACGCAACACGTTGGTCACTACCGCACTAGCTACCATAGGAACTTCACCAACAATACGAAGCTCAAAAACGTGATGAAGTGAGTGAACATAGACGCATCCTTCGCCGACCGATAACGAGGACACAGCTCCTATCCACCGCAACGTAAGCTCGCTCCCAATCATCGCGAAACCAAGCTCTCCCGCAATACGATTCACCCGATAGGCGCGCTCGTGGTCGTCAAAGACAATGCCTTCAAAGCCCTCTCCTGTCCCCTCTAGAACGTTTCCGCCCTTCCATATCGATTGTGACGATGCCGATAGCCTCTGTCCATTGCACTGCCAACTGCCAATATAGCGTTCGGGTAGCTCCTCAAGTAATTTGAAGATCAATCCCTTCGCCGAGTCTCTTACCCTAGTTTGTACTCTGCGCTCTCGCCTTGCTGAGAATCTGTCCGGTGGTATTGTTCTCATTCCCCCTTCAAACACCTCGCGAAACCACTGCAAATAGTTCGCGGGTATGGACTCAATGTCACCGATTGCTTTTGGAAGACGCACCCCGCGATCGAAGACCGAGATTCCAGCATTCATACGATTTTCCAGCCCCTTTATAGTGGAGTGTTTTCCTTTGTAGGGATGAATTCCGATCAGGAGCTGAAACGCCAGTACCGCGAATGAAAACCAGTCGGAGCCCTGAGTAAAACACCTATCTCGAACTAAAGGGTCACTGATAGACTGCATGATGGCTGTGGCTGGGAATTGCCGGGTTTGGTATGAATCTACGTCT
>JAESTW010000190.1 GCA_016763395.1 Kofleriaceae bacterium | reverse complement strand
TAAAGCGGCACAGCGCCGACCTGCCGGAGACCTCGCGCAAGGTCCCTCGAATTCGCACTCAAAGTAGAGTCGCAGACACCACCAAGAGTGAAAACAGCTGTGATGAAGTTGCGTGTCTCATCGACCCTTCTGCTTTGTGTTGTGAACCGGACACCGAGGCAATGCCAGTTCTCGACCGCGAAGAGGAGCTAGCATTGCGCCCTTACAAAGTATCCCGAAACCAAGCCAAGCAGGCATTTGCAGGCATTCAAAGTGCCGTCAACCGCTGCTACGATCGCAACGACTTCGGCGGCATCGCCACCCTAACGCTCACGATCTCATCCGAGGGGCAAGTGCAGAGTTCTCGACTGTCCGACGGAAGCGACAGCTTTCAGAGTTGCATTCAGTCGGCGGCCAGCACTCTCACATTCCCCAAACTCCAACAGCCCTTTACTCTGAGCTACCCTGTGAGACAAAACTGATCTTGATAAAACAATAGAGTGGTCTGAGCTCGCTCAGGTTCGTAACAGGTCTAAAAATCCAAGTGCTCAGCAATCTCTTTGCAGGCTTCTTTGGTATCGACAACAATAACCTGCTCATCCTGTGCTCCGTCCATCTCTTGCCACAATTCCGCAGCCCGGCGCGGAGCGATAAGACCGGTCGCACGCCCGGGAAGCTGTAAGGCATACGAGTGGACACCAGCTCGGTTGAGAACATCTCGTACTTTCAAGCTCGTCGCCGTGTAGTCGAAGGCATACATCTTGGGCTCAGGGCCGAGGCCAAATAGAAAAACCTTCACAAAAGGAAGCTGCGGCCCGGCCAGCATCATGATGCTGTCGTCGGCCTGGCCACTTGCATGTCCGGCAGTGATTAGCCGACTTAGACCGCCACAGAGGCGCCAATCTACAAGTCCGGCCACTCCTTGAAGCGGTCGTTCTTCTTGCCAAAAGGTCAGCGCCAGGCTGTCGATTTGTTTCGACGACGCGAGCATCTCATCCCAGTGCGAGAGCGCAGCTGGCATGAGTTCAAAACTCACTTAGATCCTCGGACATCGGACGCAACACGATCGAGTATTCCGTTTACAAAGGCGGCAGAATCCTCTGTGCCATATCGTTTGGCTAATTCAATGGCCTCGTTGATAACAACCTTAGTAGGAATGTCATCGTCATAAAGCAGCTCTGCTGTCGCCAAGCGCATAATATTGCGATCAACCGTACTCATGCGCTCTACCCGCCAATTCCGGGATACCGATTGCAGTTTCGTGTCAATCGCATCCCCGTTGTCCTGTACTAGAGCAACAAGGTTGGCGGCGAACTTCTCGCCTTCTGCCGGCATCTTGGCATCGAAATGCTCTTTTGCCCCGGACAGAGCGTTTTGCGTTTCCTCTTCATTGAGATCGATGCCGTAAAGCACCTGTAAAGCATAGCCTCGTGCGCGTGTTCGAATTCCAGCCACCGTCAATACTCCTATTGGCTATCCAGCTGACGAAACAAGTCGAGCATTTCAATAGCGACCATTGCCGCTTCAAAGCCTTTGTTACCGGCCTTGGTTCCGCTGCGCTCAATCGCCTGCTCAATTGTGTCTACAGTCAGTACACCGAAGCTGACGGGAATACTGCCATCGGCAATGTCCGCGACACCTTTTGCCACTGCATTGGCGACATACTCAAAGTGAGGTGTCGATCCACGGATGACTGCGCCCAAGGTAATCACGGCGTCGACCTTGGTCTTCGCGATCACCTTCCGTGCCAGTTGCGGTATTTCAAACGCGCCCGGTGCCCAATAGATAGAAATATTGTCGCTCGATCCACCCATTCGGACAATCGCGTCCTGCGCGCCGGCAAGAAGTGCATCCACCACAAAATGGTTGAAACGTCCCGCGACGATCGCAAACTTGGCGTCTCCCGCACTGAGTTGTCCGCTGTATTCCTTAGCCATAACTAGTTACTTCCCATTCCTATTGGTTGATGTTGACAACTTTTGCGCCTGCCTGCGTAGGCACTGCGATTCGTTCGACGATTTCGATGCCGTAGCCCTCGATTCCGACGATCTTGCGATCACTGTTGGTCATCAGGCGAATCTTCTTGCAACCGACTTCGGCCAGTACTTGCGCGCCCAAGCCAAAATCACGAAGTACCTCACTGAGACCGCCCGAGTTCACAGGCTTGCGCTTTTTGCCCAGTACTTGTCGCTCGAAGGCACGCTCCATGTCGACGCGTCCCTTGTTGTAGACGTACAGAAAAACCCCAACACCGGCCTCGTCAATCGCGCGCATGCTGCCTCGAGTATCGGGCCGTAGTTCAAAGACATCGGCCATCGGACACATGCTCTGCACTCGGACTAACACAGACTCACCCGCTTCGGGCGCCGCTCGCACATCGCCTCGAGTGACCACCACGTAATCGGTGTCTTCAACCTCAGTGCGATAGAGCATCACATCAAAATCTTCGCCCTGCCCCAAGAAGCCGGGACGCATCTTGCCACGCTGTTTGCAGCTGACGATAATCTCGCGCTGCAAACGGAAGGCAATGAGGTCTGCCACCGTAATGATAAGTAGGTCGTGTTTTTTGGCAAAGACTTCAAGGTCCCCCATGCGGGCCATCTCGCCGTCTTCTTTCATGATCTCGCAGATCACGCCAGAGGGTTTGAGCCCCGCTAAGCGCGCCAGGTCAACCGAGCCTTCGGTTTGTCCGGTTCGAACCAGTACACCACCAGCGCGAGCTTTGAGTGGAAACACGTGTCCGGGAGAGACCAAGTCATTGGCAGTAGCGCCATCTGCTACTGCAGCCTGAACCGTAACGGCTCTGTCCGCCGCTGAAATCCCTGTTGTCACGCCTACTTTGGCTTCAATACTCACGGTGAACGCGGTGCCCAGTGATGCAGTATTGTTCTGAACCATCATTGGCAAACCGAGAGTGTCTATCATCTCACCGGTGAGCGTCATGCAAATCAGTCCACGAGCGTGGGTGGCCATAAAGTTGATGTCCGCAGGGGTCACCTTCTCGGACGCCATAACCAAGTCGCCTTCGTTTTCGCGATCTTCGTCATCAACCAAGATCACCATCTTGCCCGCTCGAATTGCATCCAGAGCCAGGTTCACTTTTTCAATCGTCTCGTTCATGATTTGTATCCTTGAATCAAACTCTCTACATACTTGCCGATGATGTCGACTTCTAAATTGACCTTGCGGCCGACGCTCTTCTTCGCCAAACTGGTTTTCTCTACCGTGTGGGGAATTAGCGCGACGGAGAAGCAATACCCCTCTAATCGATTCACGGTCAAGCTGATCCCATCAATGGATATCGAGCCTTTTGCGATGATGTAGCGCAGGAGTTCCCGGGGCGGCTCGATGATGAATTCGATGTTGGCCCCCAGGTCTCGCCGAGACTGAATCGTCGCCATTCCATCGACGTGGCCCTGCATTATATGTCCACCTAAGCGGTCTGAAACCCGCATGGCACGCTCTAGATTCACCACAGTATTGATGCGAAATTCACCCAGCGTAGTTTTGCTTAGGGTTTCTGCGCCAGCCAACACCTGAAAATGTCCCAGGGAAAACTCAGTCACCGTGAGACATACGCCATCAACTGCGATGGAATCTCCAAGCTTTAGGTCTGCGTCCGCAATCACATCGGAGGCAATCGCAATCACCAGTGCATCGCTGCGACGATCACAGCGTTCGATTCGCCCAAGATCTTCCACAAGGCCAGTAAACATGAGGGCCTTGTAGCAAAAAGAGGCGCACTTCGTTAGTCAGAATCGTGTGGATTCTGCTCCTGTGAACCCAGGTCACCAACCTGCAATGCCATCGCGGATTTATCGACGACGAGCGAGCAAGAGCGTGTCCTGCCCAAGCCGAATCGGATCTCCAGTCCAGCGCAGGCGAGTCGCATCCGCAAGACTAGTAATGCCCTCGCCACCAAGCCAGGTCTTTCCCTGTCCACCGATTACTATGGGCGCGAGATAGAGTCGCAATTCATCACACAGATCGGCGGCGAGAAAAGAGCTGTGCACTGAAGCTCCTCCTTCTACCAGGACGGAAGTAATGCCGCGCTCGGCCAGGTGTTCGCCCAGCGCTTTCAAACACGGCCGCTTTTTTACTGCTGGCAGCCGCAAGACTTCAGCCCCACAAATCTCCAGAGCGTTGGCTCTATCTTCGGGAGCAGACTCGGTGCCGACAATTAGTACCCTCGCCTTGGATTTGCAATTGGCGGGCAATAGCTTGGAATGCACAGGCGTGCGCAGCTGCGAGTCCAGAACAATTCGCATAGGATCCCGACTGCCTCGTCCGCGAGCGGTGAGCCTGGGGTCATCTGCAAGTACTGTTTCAACGCCCACCAAGATCCCGTCGAGCTTCGATCTCAGTCGATGTCCATCGGCACGGGCCGCCTTGCCAGTAATCCACTGAGACTCTCCCGTGTTGGTTGCGATTCGTCCGTCGAGCGAAGCTGCCACCTTCAAAACAAAAAGTGGACGACCCATTTTTGCCCAGGTGTTGAAAGCGCGATTGAGCTCTTTGCACGAGCTTTCCAATACTCGCCGCGTCACTTCGACACCTCGCTTGGCCAGCCATGCAGCGCCGCCCGCATGCGCGCGTATTGGGTCAGCTTGTCCGACCACCAATCGTTTTATGCCAGCATCCAAGAGCAAAGGTGTGCAGGGCGATGTCCGGCGATTGGCGAGGTGATTGCACGGTTCTAGATTTGTGTAGAGCGTACCGCCGCGGGCTTTTACCCCGGCCATCGCCAATGCGATTTTTTCAGCGTGGGCGGTTCCCGCGCGTTTGTGATACCCCTCGCCTACCAGCTTGCCGGCTTTGTTCAATATCACCGCTCCTACCATCGGGTTGGGCGCTGTCCGGCCTTCCGCTTTGCTCGCCAAGTCCAAGCATCGGCTCATCCACTCTTCGTCGATACTTCGTTCTACACTCAGCTCATCGCTCATCGCTTGCGCGCCTTGATAACGTCACTGAGCTCTTCTACGAATTCGTCGATATCTCGAAAATCCCGATAGATCGATGCAAAGCGGACATACGAGACCTCGTCGACTTCCCGCAAGAGGGGCAAGATTCGTGCGCCGATGTCCGCGCTTCGCAGCTCTTTGACGCCAAGTTCAGTCAGTTCCTTTTCCACTCGTTCGGCCAACTCAGAAATCTTGGCCATAGAAACCGGTCGCTTTCCGATAGCCCGGCGCAGGCCTTTTTCGATTTTGTTGCGATCAAAAGGCTCTCGGCGTTTGTCCGCTTTTATAACAACCGGCAACGCCTCCTCGATCCGCTCGTAGGTCGTGAAGCGCCTGTCGCACTGTAGACACTCTCGACGCCTGCGAATTTCTCGGCCATCTTTTGACGTCCGAGAATCAATCACCTTGTCTTCGCTAGTCGTGCAAAAAGGACAGCGCACTAGCTAAGAGCCCTCGGTCTTGCCAATAGCCATCATCTTGTCGACCCGTTTTTGGTGTCGTCCGCCCTCAAAGCTGGCATCGCGAAATGCCTTTAAGGCGTCGCCAGCAACGCCAACACCAACAACCCGGGCGCCAAAGACTATCAGGTTGGCATCGTTGTGCATGCGCGCCATTCTGGCGGTAAAGGCGTCGGTAGCCAATGCCGCTCGGGCCTGCGCTACCTTGTTTGCGCTCATCGCAATCCCGTTGCCTGTGCCGCAAACCAAGAGCCCAAGCGCGCCCTCCGCCACAACACGCTCAGCAACCGCTCGGCCGTAGTCTGGGTAATCCACCGACTCACTGGAGTCAGTCCCCAAGTCTTCGACGGTATCGCCCCACTCGCGCAGAAGTGCGATAAGTTCGCACTTAAGAGCAAGGCCAGCGTGATCAGAACCAGCAAGCCAGCGCATTGCTATCAATCTCCTTGATAGCGGGTAAGAATGAGTGCTGCGTTGGTTCCGCCAAAGCCGAAGGAGTTGGACATCACTGCATCCACCTTCTTCTCGCGGGCTACATTGGGAATGTAATCAAGATCGCACTCGGGATCCGGGGTTTCCTGATTGATGGTCGGTGGCAACACACCGTGATAAATCGCCAGTGCTGAAAACGCGGCTTCCACAGCACCAGCCGCGCCGAGCATATGTCCGGTCATCGACTTGGTTGACGAAATCGCGACCTTGTACGCATGGTCTCCCATGGTCGCTTTAATAGCTGCGGTTTCGTTCTTGTCGTTGAAGTGCGTCGAAGTTCCGTGCGCGTTGATGTAGCCAATGTCGGTTGCATCGAGTTTTGCATCGCGCAGAACTTTTTTGATGAGACGCTGAGCGCCTGCTCCATTTGGCGATGGTTGCGTCACGTGAAAAGCGTCCGAGTTTGCGCCGTAGCCTTTGACTTCAGCATAGATACGAGCGCCGCGTTTCTTCGCGTGTTCGAGTTCTTCTAAGATCACACAACCTGCGCCCTCACCCATGACAAAACCATCACGGTCTTTATCAAAGGGCCGAGATGCTGCTGCCGGATCATCATTGCGAGTCGAAAGTGCGCGCATCGCTGCGAAACCACCGACTCCAAGAATTGATAGAGTCGCCTCACAGCCACCAGCTATCATAACATCTGCATCGTCCCAGCGAATGGCTCGAGCGGCTTCGCCAATCGAGTGGGTGCCCGTGGCGCAAGCACTTACGTGTGCAAAGTTTGGTCCTTGGGCACCTGTCTTGATGGACAGCAATCCGGCCGGCATGTTGATGATAATGTCAGTGACGAAGTACGGAGAAAAGCCGTGTCTTGGGCCCTTCTCGACAGTCTTGGCATAGGTGCTTTCAATCGTATGAACACCACCGAGACCGGAACCAAAGTACACCCCCCAGCGCTCCTCTTCCCCTTCGGGCACGCGGCGGTTTTCGTATCCTGCATCGTCCATTGCCTGTAGCCCGGCTGCGACACCAAACTGCAAAAAGCCATCCATGTGCTTCACTTCGCGCTTGTCGAGATAAGGCAGCGGATCGAAGCCTTTCACTTCACAGGCAAAACGAGTCTTGAATTTCTCGCAGTCAAATTGAGTAAGCGGTCCAGCGCCACTCGTGCCTTCCAATAGTGCAGACCAAGTGTCCGCAGTGTTGAGGCCAAGTGGAGAAACCATGCCTATTCCGGTAATAACAACTCGTCGCATGCGACAACCCTTAGGTTAGAGGTAGAAAAAGTAGCACTCCAGTGGCAGAGCCCTGGACAAAAAACATAGCCTTTTGGGCAAAACCCTGGGCGCCATAGAGCCCCAGGGTTCCCCAATAACTCGGACAGCAGACTAACGCCGCGGCCGCCGAGTCTCTAGTTCACGCCCAGCAATAAAGCTGGGCAACACAACTGACAAAGCTTAGTCGTTGTGAGACTTGATGTAGTCGATAGCGTTTTGGACGGTTTTGATTTGCTCGGTGTCCTCGTCTGGAATCTCGAGGTCAAATTCTTGCTCAAGAGCAAGAACAAGCTCGACAACAGCGAGGGAGTCGGCTTTCAAATCGTCCACGAACGAAGCATCACCTTTGAGCTGATCTTCAGCGACTTCTAGTTGTTGGCAGATTAGCTCTTTGACTTTGCTTTCAATCTCTTCGTGAGTCATTACAGTTTCCTTGTTTTTCTTTGGTTGGGTCGTGGTTCAGTCTTCCTGATACTCAGGAAGTGTTGTGGCACCAGGGGCTGTTACCCGTGGGCCGTTTAGCGTGGCCGAGTCTACATCAAGAGCCCGCCGTTGACGCGCAATACCTGGCCAGTGATGTAGGAAGCTTCCGGTCCCGCCAAAAACGAAACAATATCAGCTACATCCGATGGGCTTCCGATGCGTTTTAGAGGGATCGACTCGATTAGATCAGCGCGTTGAGCCTCGGGTAAATGCTCGTCAGTCATATCAGTCTCGATAAACCCAGGAGTAACCGCGTTCACCGTTACGCCTCGTCCGGCGAATTCTCGAGCCATACTCTTGGTAAGCCCCAAAATACCAGCCTTCGCTGCGGCGTAGGAAGTCTGTCCGGCATTGCCGTTTTCACCAACGACCGAGCTGAGATTGATGATACGCCCCTGCTCTTTTGCCTTCAGAATATATCGCACACTGGCTTTACTGCAGGCAAAGACTCCACCGAGATTGACGCGAAGCACTTGCTCCCAATCTTCTGGTTTCACTCGCATCAGTAGACCGTTGATAGCGATGCCGGCATTGTTAACCAGGATATGCAGTCCGTGATCTTTAGCTGCCGCGCTCACGCCTTCCATTGCCGCTTGGGTATCGCCAACATCGAAGCAAGAAATCACGGCGCTTCCGCCGGCCTTCTCGACAAGCTCTGCAGTTTCACGAGCTGCGTCTTCACGCGAGCGATAGTTAATAACGACCTTGGCACCGCGTCCGGCCAGTGCGATCGATATCGCCCGACCAATGCCACGAGAACCGCCGGTGACTAGCGCCGTACAACCATCCAATGCTTTGTCTACTATTGCCATGTGCCTATATCCTTTTCTATTCGTTTGGGTTCGGTGCGCCGATATCGTCGGGCTGTCCGATTGGTACAACAGTCATGTCGCTGGCGATCCGTCTCACCAGGCCTTTGATAACAGATCCATGTCCGAACTCGAAAGCATCGGAGACTCCCTGAGAAGCGATATACTCGACACTCTCTTGCCACCGGACGGCCCCTGTGACTTGCTGTATCAGCAACTCTTTTACTCGACTTGAATCTTGGTTGGGCGCAGCGTCGGCGTTGGCCACGACAGGAATTCGCATATCGCCGATTTTGATAGTCTCGAGCGCCTCTGCGACTTTTTCTGCGGCAGGAGCCATGAGTTCGCAGTGAAAAGGCGCGCTCACTTTGAGAGGAATCGCTTTGCCCTTCTTCTCTTTGGTAGCTGCCATCGCACGCTCAACCGCAGCTTTGGATCCTGAAATTACAATTTGATTTCCACCATTGAAATTGGCAGCAGAACAAACTTCGCCCTCTCGAGCCGCTTCGCAGATTGCCTGTACGTCCTCGATAGAGAGCTTTAGAATTGCTGCCATCGCGCCAACTCCGACAGGAACCGCCGCTTGCATTGCCTGCCCGCGCAAGTGAACGAGCCTGAGCGCATCGGCAAAGTCGAGAGCACCGACAGCAACCAGCGCGCTCCATTCCCCGAGGGAATGTCCGGCCGCGAGATCCGCTTGCACTGGTCCGTGAACGTGCTCGCATGCGCGCAGAGCAGCAATCGAAGTCGCCAAGATCGCCGGCTGGCTGTTGAAAGTCAGATTGAGGTCATCGCCAGGGCCTTCAAAACAAAGGGTGGAGATAGAGAAGCCCAGTGCCTCGTCCGCCTCCTCGAATGTCCTTTTCGCAACTTCGAAGTGCTCGGCCAATGCCTTGCCCATTCCTGGTTTTTGCGATCCTTGTCCGGGGAAAAATATTGCACTCTTCATGATAGCTCCTACTGTTTGACGCTCTTCCACAGCTCTGCGTGTCGCGCGATTGCGTGGCCGAGTTCTTGCCGAAGATTCTTCTCCAGCAGTCGATTGGTTTTTAAAATGGCGTTGGTAATGGCTTCAGCGTTTGAACGGCCGTGACATATCGTTGCCGTGCCATTGATGCCGAGCAGCATGGTACCGCCAAATTTCGAATAGTGAATCGAATCCCGAAACGCAAGTAGGGCTGGACGCGCCAGCAGTCCGCCGAGCTTAGCTCGTACAGTACTTCCCATCGCGGTCTTGATCATGCGCATGACCGCTTCGGACACGCCCTCCATAGTCTTGAGAACGACGTTGCCAGTAAAGCCATCCGTCGCAAGGACATCAACTTTGTCTGCGAGAATATCTGAGCCTTCGACGTATCCGACAAACTCAAATTCGGCGTCTACGTGTCCCGCTGCCTGGCGCAATAGCTCGCTGGCATCTCGAGTGAGTTCAGTGCCCTTGCTATCCTCCGTACCGTTGGACAAAACCCCAACTCTCGGACGTTTCTGGCTGTGCAAAATGCGGTTGTAGTGCGCGCCCAAAATACCGAACTGAGCCAGCATCGTCGGCGAGACGACTGTGTTTGCCCCCAGGTCGCAAATGGTTACGATTCCTGTTGGCCTTGGAAACTCTTGGATAATGCCTGGCCTCTCGACCGAGGGCAGACGCTTGAGGAGAAACAAGCAGTGACTCAACATCGCTCCAGAATTGCCCGCGGACACCAAAGCCCCCGCTTCACCGGACACGACCAGGTCAGTGGCGATTCGCATAGAAGAGTCAGTCTTCTGGCGAAACACCTTGCCCGGATTGTCCTTCATCGACACCACTTCCGAGGCATGACGAATTTCGATCTGCTCACATTCGGAGCGACCGTGGGATTTCAGTTCGGCATGCAAGCGATCTTTATCGCCGACAAGAATAACCCGAACCTGCGTTTCATCCACTGCGGCAATCGCCCCAGCCACTTCGGCTTGAGGAGCGTTGTCACCGCCCATAGCGTCGAGCGCAATTGCAGTCATGGGAATCAAATGCTCAGTCCATACACACACGAATGTCTGCATGGAAAGAGAACTAGAAGAGCACCTACTTGAGATGACCTATTCGTCAGAATCGACAGAGGCAGAAACGAGTTGCTGACCTTTGTACTGGCCACAGCTCATGCACACGCGGTGCGGTACTTTAGGCTCTGAACAGTTTGGACACTGTTGTGTGGTGGGATGGAATGCAGCATCACGGCTCCATGAAGAGCGGCGGTGATGAATGCGGGTACGTCCGAGGCGTCGTTTTTGAAGTGGCATGATTTCGTCCTGATGTGCAATCGCTGCGATTAGACAGCGGCTTATACCTTAATGTTTCTTAGTGCGGCTAGTCTTGGATCAATAACTTTTCGATCACATCCACACTCGGAATTGTTGCGATTTCCACCACAGACTGTACAAAGACCTAAACAATCTTCACTACATAGGGGTGCATACGGGATTGCGAGCAAGATTCTCTCGCGTAAAACGGGTTCCATGTCGATCTCATCATCCTCATACCCATAGGTATCTTCGGAATCTGAGGTAAATTCATCGTCAAGTTCCGCCTCTTCTTCGGAAGGCAGTTTCGCCTTTGGGATGAAGCATGCAGTAATCGATTCGGAGAGAGTGTGCCGCAAGTTAGAGAGACAGCGGCTACAGCCGAGCTCCACCCAACCGTCGAGCTGCCCGGTTCCGATGATTTGTTCTTCGTTGACGTAAAAGTCAACTTCGGCTGACGCTTGCCCCGCTTCTCCAGCCTCCTTGCCCAAGATTGTGCGCATCGGCAATCCCTTGGTGAGGGAATCAATATACTCAACCGAAAGCTCGAACGAGCGGTGGCCAGGTAGTTTTTGGAGTGGGACCTTCATGGAAGCAGCGGACTATATTGAGAACCCCCCCCGTGTCAAGCACTTCTGCCTCAGGTAGTCATGATTTACCCCCAAAACCGCAATAAAACAGTGTCGTTCCCTAATTTGATGCGCCAGCTAGGGCCGCT
>JAESTW010000189.1 GCA_016763395.1 Kofleriaceae bacterium | reverse complement strand
TTGGCTTGGCTGGTGTTGGACTCTAAAGGGAAACCATCGACGTCCGGTAGTTCACTGCCATCCGCGCGCGCACAAGACTTGGATGAAGCGAATGTCTTCTTGCCGCGAACTCGGTAAATCCCAATTGATTTCGATAGCATTCTCGGCGCCGTTGACAGAGGTTATCGCCACAGCTGGCGGTGGCCGCATGTCAAAGGGGATTTCCAGTGGTGGAGCCGAGTAGTCCTCACCATCGATACCGTCGGGTTCCTCGTCAATGAGGGCATAGACAGCTCGTTGATCCTCTTCGAAGTCGCATGTTTGGGAGTTTGGAGCCAACAACCTAAAAACTGGAATTGAGATGCGAGGGGTTGAGGTGAGTAGCTCTGCGACTGTCCCCAGTCCGTCTTCTTCCAACTTTTCGCATGAGGTATCGCGAGTGCTGAGTCTGTCCGGATCGACGTCACAGCTATTACCAACCCAGAATTTCACGGGTACACTGGCGTAGGAACTCGCAGGATCTGCCAGTGTGATCTTTGCCTGGAAACGTACCTCCGGACAGATGCAGTTGGCTAGGTTGAAGTAATCTTCAATTCGCTCTTCGTCGGTTGTGAGACCAAAATCACCACTATCGTTTGGCAGTTCCAGCTCGATAACAATTGACGAGCCCTGCATATCAATAGCCTCGGCAGTGCCGGGAGAATATCCCAGGGGAGCAAAGCAGAAGAGCAGGCCCAAGAGTAAGGGCCCTAGTTTTCGGTGAAAAGATGTACTGACTCGTCGCATAGAACTCATCTCGCAATTGCAAAGGTTGCGCCAAGGCCAATGGGCGCTAGCGCATGATTATTGCTATCACGCTCGGATCCTGTGAGGCAACTCTCTTGCCTTCGTGACAGTCATCCGCCCCTAGCTTTGCCAAATCGGCACAGAAATGGAGATCGCACCGCAACCACGCCGCTAATGCGGTGTCCGATAGACGTGAGAATCCCGCAAATTCTATTGCCCGCTCTTGTCAGTTTCTCAGCTCTCGGGGTTGCCGCGGCAAATCCCACATTGGCTCCGATAGTGGCTCCGAACTCAGCTCGCGCCCATGCTGAATCGCTTGAGGCGCAGGGGAAGTACAAAAAGTGTGGTGAGGCCTACTACACAATTTACGTGGCGAATCCCATTGCCACGCAGGCCGATGAGCTACTTTACAATAGTGGTGTTTGCTTTCAACTGGGCGGTGCTACGGGGTTGGCGATACGCCAGTTTGGGCAGCTCACTCAGCACTTCCCCCAGTCGAGTCTGGCGCCCAAGGCATTGCTGCGAGCAGGTGCTTTATACGACTCAGTGAAATATTTGGACAAGGCGTGCAATGCCTACGAAGAATTCGCGAAACGATATTCGGGTGAGAAGGAAGCACCTAGTGCGCTAATGAATGCGATACGCAATCGGCGTTCTCTCGGACACCACAAAGAGATGGTCAAGAATATCGAGAGATTCGTAAGGCAGTATGGAAAACGGCATCCAGAAGACTCAGATAGGCTGCTCTTTTTGTTGGCCACAGAACAAGAGAAACAGGGCTTTCATCGAAAGACCGTACAAGCGTATGAACGGTACCTAAAGGTAGTTGGTAAACACGGTGGCCTGGACCGAAGCCTCGTGGTTAACGCGAAACTAGGTGAGTTTTTGTGGCAGCAGAGCTGTGTCCAAGCTGCAGACGGCGTTTGCAGCAAGAGAATTCGGCTACCCGCACGCAAGAAAGGGCAGGGAGTAGCAACACGTTGTGGTTCCGCCACAACCAAGGTGCAAATCGTGCCACGAAATAGAAAACTCGTTGTGCGAGCGATGCAGCATTTCGCCAACGCCACTGCACTGGCAAATGCGGGGGCTATCGACAAGGCGCCGGACGCTGCTAGAAGCGAGAGTGCTAGAGATTCGTTTTTGGCAAGTCAGTTCTATCTCCTCGCACTGGACTACGAAAAGTACCTAAGTCTCGGGCTACCCCGTGGGCTGAGCTTTCCGCCCACTAATAGGAGCAAAAGGGAGAGGTCGGCCGCGAGGTTCCAAACGTGGTTGCAGGCAAAAAAGACCATGTCCGGAGAACTCAACGAAAAGTACCAACATATTGCGAGTGTGGGGCGAGCGAGCGAGTGGAAGGTGGCCAGTATCGCCAGAATTGGCCAAATCTCGCAGCACTTTGCGATGAGCTTGGCTACAGCTGAAGTTCCCAAGGGGGTGCGCCAGGGCAAGTTTGCCAGTGAAAGTGTAAACGCATTCTGTGACGAGTTTGGCCGGCAAGCCCAGCCCTTGCGGGCAATGGCGAGTACGGCCTACAGCAAGTGTGTGGCAGTATCAGCGGCAACAAAAAACTCAAACACGTGGAGCAATCTGTGCCAACGTGAATTGGCAGTGTTGCACCAGCAGAAGGTGTTCTAAACACACCAGTTTAGTAAGATAAACACCAAAGGAAAAGGAATGAGAAGAGCAACAGGTTGATCACCTGCAAAGGACACCTCGATCCGGTACACTCTGCTCGAATTCCATGACCGAGCCCAAACCCAAAGCAAACTTGGTCGCGTTGCGCGATGAGCGTGAAAAGACGATTCAACTGCTATCGGATGCGTTTGCGGCGGATCTATTTGACGTAGATGAGTTTGAGTCGCGTGTGGAGCAAGCGCAGCAAGCAAATCATTGTGAGGCGTTGATTGCGCTTCGGCAGGATATTGAAGTTGATGCCGCATCTTCGGACGAAACAGCAATCGAGGCTACTACTCAAAAGACACAACAAGCACTTGTCGCAGCGCAGCCAAAATCTGGCTGGGCGATTGGACTCTTCAGCGCCTCTGAACGCAAAGGACAGTGGCGAGTCCCAAAGGTACTCAAGGTTGTTGGCTGTATGGGGGCAGTGGTATTAGATCTTCGGGAAGCCATCATCGCGCCGGGCATCACAGAACTTAAAGTGACTGCCTTTATGGGGTCGGTTGAAATTATCGTTCCACCGGATCTCGCTTTTGAATGCAATGGTGTTGGTTTGCTCGGATCGTTTGAGGGGGTTGATCAGGCACCTGCCATTCCCGATCCCAATAAACCACTTCTTCGTATTCAAGGTGTGGCATTTATGGGCTCTTCCGAAGTGGATGTGAGACAGGTTGGTGAGTCCGGCAGGCAAGCGCGCAAACGTCGAAAGCGCGAAAAGAAAGCATTGGCAAAAGATCGAAAACGTGAACAGAAGGCGCTGGCCAAAAGTCGACCGAAACAACGTCCCTAGCAGGCCTTTGCCTACGAAAATATCTGGAGCTGGTATTTCCGCTAGTCCAATCCGATTTGTAGTGGGAAACGCGACTACTGTCCGGTGAGGGGGACTAGTTCTTGTTGCGCGTCTTGGTCTCGCGTAGCTCCCGGACAATTGCCTTTCTAAGAAAGGTGGCCCGGGGTGCACTGTCGTGGGGCGCCTCTCCGTACTCCACCTGGTAGTAAAGCTCGGTCAGTTTCTGCACATTGTCGGCTCCAGGGATCTTGGAGGCTGCGAGATCGGACGCAAATTCTCTCGGCGTCATGCTGCTGGTCCGCCTGAACCCTCGCCTTGCCAGTGTTTTTAGTACCGCTACGTACTGGGTCGTAACTGGGGTTTTCTTGCGTTTGTCGGTGCGAGATCTCAAGAGTGGGGCCTCCCCCTCCCGCCGCTTCCGCAGTCCGAGCACAATAGCCACGACACCGAGAAAGAGGACGATGGCGACGGCCTCTTTCTTATGGGCCTTGGCCCAAATCTTAATGCTGCTCATGGGGGCTTTGAAGTACTTTTGAGCGCTGCCTTTGATACTTTTACCTACGTTGCGGAAAAGCTTTAGCTGCGCGAAGAGGTCGTATTCAATAACCCACTTGAACCACTTAAATCGCATGGTGTCTGCCATGCGCCGCAACCGGTCCAAGAGTCCTGAGCTGCCGCGACCCATCAAGTCTGATTGCCCACTGGGCGTGGGATCGAAGGTGACCCACCCGTACTCGCCGAAGTACACTTCAACCCAAGAATGTGCATCGCCGGCGCGAACCGCGATGTAGTCGCTGTACTCGTTCCACTCTCCGCCGAGAAATCCGTTTACATTGCGAATGGGAATCCCAAGAGCTCTAGCCATGACAGACATTGCTGATGAGAAGTACTCGCAATGTCCCATCTTTCGGCTGAATAAGAAAAACTCTACCGGCTCCATGTCGCCAGGTTCTTTTTGCAACAAGGTGTATTCTAGCTGGGTTCTCAGCCAGTCCTCCAGTGCCTTTGCCTTGTCGTAGTTTGTGCTTGCGTCTCTCGTGATGTAACGCGCCAAATCTCGGACGCGACACTGTGCTCTGACTTCATCTAGAGAGCTAGGAGTGTTTTCGGATTCGCACTTGGGGATTTCCTCGGGAAGCTGAAGAAATACCTCATACCTGACCGGCAGCGTGGTCTCTGCACGCCGGAGGGAGGCTGCAGCCGGGGCTTTGGGATCGGAATAGACGGTATACTTGATGCCTGCGCTGCGAATGTGTCGCAGTTCATCATTCTTGCCGGCTCTTGTCTTGTTCTCGGACTTGTTTTCAAAGGCGAAAGCCAGAGGCATGGACGCTCCAAAGAGGACATCGTAGCCAACGGGCTCTAGGTAAATCTCTTGTTTGAAAGCAGCATCATTGCGCGCTTTGAGTTCCAGTGGGTTTTGGGATCCATGAGAGTAGAGCAAGTGATGAGTTGTCGTCTTTGCGTTGGAGCTCACTTCTCGTCGGGTCTCGGGTGCCAATCGCGAGCGGCTCCACTTGCCCTTGGAGTAGAAGTCGAAAGCAACACCTCGCCAGTGTAAGTAGGGGGCTTTTCTACCTTGGTATCGCGATGCGACTTTGACGCGCATGACAACCGTGGAATCCTGTTTAATGAGTCCATGGCCGCCCAAGCTTACACCATCACTAAAGCCGGCCATGCTAATCCCGCCACGGCCCTTGTCAAAAAAGAAACCCAGCCCGACACGTGGGAAGAGAAGGAAGAGACCGAGGGCACTAAGGAAAACCCCCAGAGATACCAGGCCGGTTCCCAAGAAGAACTTTCGTCCGACGATTCGGTGGGAGTTCATGACCCTCTCGAGTCGCGAGTTGACTTGAGTTTCCTGCGATAGACGTACTCTGAAGTTATTCTCGAGCTCTCGGCGAAGGTGGAAGAGCGTCAGTGCCCAGGTCGAGGAGACTACGAAACACAGGAAGAAAAGTCCGTAGGTAATCTCGGCATTCAGAACCGTACCAGCAGTGAGTATAAGGAAGCTCAGAAGATAGATTTGCAGATAGTCTTTACTTTCCGTCCGGTTGAAAAGCTTGACGATGAGCAGCACCAGGAGGAAGTTAGTTCCGGCAAAGAGAATCTCTGCACCGGCGAGAACCGAGAGCAAGGAGTACGCGAATACGATAGATGCAAGTACCGTCCAAGCAGTATTCCAGCGCTGTGGCCGGACGCGAGGTGCTTCCCAAAACCAGCTGCCAACGATTGCCATCGTGCTAACTAGCAAGAGCAGAGGGTTGAGAAGACCGGACGAAGCGACAGAGCCAAAGGCACTGAATACCACGCCGTAGGTGGTTGTTTTGTGCGCCTTACGAAAACGCATTGGACTCCAGAACTGTGGTTGCGCCTCGGGGCCGGTGTTTGGCGGAGATGTTTGATGGCACTACCAGGACCGATTCACTCCGGGGTGCCAATTGCGCTGAAAAGGGGCGGTCTTCTGATTCGATCTCAAGTAGCGCGAGCACCCGGAGAATCCGTTGCAATTGCATATCGCCACCAGCGAAAGGGGTCAACTGTCCGCGAGTAATTAGACGCAAAACGTAGCCTTTGGAAATGTACGATTGCGCGAGAGAGGCGCACAGGCTGATGGCATCTTCAAGGGCTTGCTCCTCTTCTTCGCCCCGGACAGAGGGCAGGGCATTGTCGAGAAGCAAGGTGATTTGTTTTTGGCTTTCATCTTCGTACTCTCGTACAAGAAGTTTGTTTGAGCGTGCACTGGAGCGCCAGTGGATGGAAGATCTGTCATCACCAATGCGATATTCTCGCAGGCCGTAGAATTCGCCTCGCCGGCCAACCGACTGGGTTTGACTGTCGCCGTGTTGTGATGCACTGGGAGCGGGCAGGTTAATGGTACGAGTGTTCGGAAAGACCAATAGTTCGTTGTGAGTCTCGCAGCTGCGGCTCTTCACAAAGAGTCCAAAGGGGAATTTGGTGGACAATCGCACTGCCTCAAATTTGTAGAGCCCGCGTTTGGCAATGGTGTGGCGATAGGAGGTGTGCTGGGTTTTGCCCTCCGGTATTTTCAGAAAGTAGCAGCGTTTGTCGACTGGGACTCCCTCACAGATATCTTCCACTTCGAGAGAGTAGGAAGCGAGATTGGTCTTGGTGTTGCTGGCGGTGATTTCAACAAGAAAGGGAGTATTGGCATAGATACGCTTGGGAATGATGCGAGAGATTCGAATGCCTCGCAGGCAGGCGTTGCTGAAGAATCCCGATGCAACGATGAGCGAGAGCAGCCACCCGAGAAGCAGGTAGAGCAAGTTGTTACCGGTGTTAATTGCTGCCAGCCCGATTCCCAGTGTGATACCCACATAGTATCTGCCGTCTCGAGTGAGTTTGAGTGTCCGGCTACTGCGAAGTTTTCTCAGTAGTCTTCCCGGTAGCGAGAACGGCCAGAAAAGTAGTTTTAGCATCCGTTTTTATCGCTCTAGGTCGGAACGGTGACTCGCGATATGATTTCTTCGATACAGCCTTCTGCTTCCTCGCGAGAGGAGGAGAGGGAGTCGTGCGCTGAGTTTAAGACCACTCGATGAGCCAACACAGGTATTGCCAATTCTTTAAAGTCGTCCGGGACACAGAAATTCCGTCCGTCTAGGAGGGCTGCGGCTTGTGCTGCTCTGTACCAGGCGATTGCACCGCGTGTAGACACTCCCACCTCGAGTCTTGTCGATGTGCGGGTTCCTTCAATGATGTCCATGGCGTAATCGAGCAGAGAGTCACTAATGCTAACCGTCTCTACTTTGTCTTGGATCGATTGCAACTCTTCGTGGCTCATCACTGTTTCTAAGGTGGCTACCGGATCGGACGCGCCTCTGGAACGGAGGATTTTGCGCTCTTGTTCTCCGTCCGGGTAGCCCAGGCGGATTCGCAAGAGGAATCGATCCATTTGTGATTCGGGCAGTGGGTAGGTTCCAAAGTGCTCAGCAGGGTTCTGCGTTGCGATGACCAAAAAGGGGGTGGGCAACTGGTGGGTGCAGTCATCGACCGAAACACTACCCTCACTCATCGCCTCAAGCAGCGCGCTCTGTGTTCGGGGTGCAGTCCGGTTGATCTCGTCGGCTAGGATGATGTTCGAGAAAATCGGACCTGGCCGGAATTCAAAATCCTGTTTGTCGGCCTTGAACATCGACACTC
>JAESTW010000010.1 GCA_016763395.1 Kofleriaceae bacterium | reverse complement strand
GGGGATCTGAACCTCCGTAGTCGTACGACGGCAGATTTACAGTCTGCTCCCTTTGGCCACTCGGGAACCCCTCCAGAAAAACAAAACACGATAGCGAATCACAGATACTCGCTAACAACAGACCAAACAAAATAGTTAGAGCTGGCGATGGGACTTGAACCCGCAACCCCCTGATTACAAATCAGGTGCTCTACCAATTGAGCTACGCCAGCAATTCACCAAAGGCAAAAAAGAACAAAGCTAGGCGCCAAAGCCCCTAGCAGAATGCGGGCTCTATACGACCACAGCGAACCCGAGTCAAGGCTTCCGCGCAGAGCACTGGTATTTATTCGAACTTACTCCGATCAGATCTGATGCTACCCTAAAGTTCGATTCGTCCGGGCACGTATTCCCCGCTCGAACGTCCTTGGCTCGGTTCGGCAGCCGCTTGTCCCACGGCCAACTCTCCCGCTTGTTCGCGTCCGATAAGCTCGGTTAATCTCACGACTTCCCGTTCGGAAGCCCGGCTCCAACTAGTAGGCCCTTTATATATAGTCGCGAGTTTTACATTCTTGCCATGGGTATCGAGTGCCTTCAGCAAAAACACGAGGGATTGCTTGTGAACCTCCACAACGTAGATCTCGGCAACTTGTCCGCTGAGATGTGGCGGAACTGGCGCGCGAACTAGAGAGCGCCAAAACTGGTTTTGTACGTCGGCCAGCCGAAACCCCGCCGCAGTTGCCCAGTAGATGTTGCCAGTTCCCACGGTATCGCCGAATCGGTCGCTGGCGAGATTGGCGAGCACGGCTTTGGCTTCGATATCCCTGGCCATTTGGTCTTCGGGCAAACGAATGGGGATTTCATCGAATTGCCGCCTGGCGATGTCTCCCAGATAGAAGTGCGCCATTCCGACATAGTAGTCACCTTGTTGTTCTGCCTTACTCCGTGATTGATTGGCAAATGCGATTGCTTCGTTGAGAGCGACTTCTGATGCCGCAAAATCTTTGGACTCCAAAAGCACATAGCCGCGACGAGCCTGCGCCTCTAAACGATCGGTCGTTTTCAAGTCTGCAATGGCGAGCAGAGCGTCCAAGGTAGAAAGCGCCTCTGGCCACCTCTCATACTCAGCGAAAGGGCGGCAATTCGAATTTGAGCGTCTACGCCATTGCGAGCGCTAGGGTTTCTCGATGCAAGTGCTTTGTACTCTTCGACCGCCGCATCAATCTCTTCTAAGCCTTCGTGAGCCAAACCAGAGTTGTAGAGTGCAGGGCCAACCAATGACGACTCGGAAAAGTCCTTGATCAGGTGAGCATAGGCGACAAGTGCGGCTTCGTAGTCCCCATCTCCCAACGACTCATTGCCCGAATCCAGGTATCCCCGCGCGTCGCGAACGATGGTTTGCTCCCTTCCCTCTTTGTCGACAACAACCTCGATTCGCATTTCTTCGAGTGCGATGCGCTTCTCTTTTGAATCAGTATCAGAGTCGGAATCGTGAGCAAGGGAGTCCTGCTCAGCTGGGGGCGACGTGGCCAGGGATGAGGGCGCGACTTCGTCTGAAGGCACCGGCACTGCTGGTTGTACCTTCACTTGTGTTCCCGCACATGCGGCAAATAGTAGTAAGAGCCCACTCAGTGCGATCGTCTTTGTGCAATTCACATGCTTCATTCCAATTAAAGTGTACTCGATGATTCCTCATTCCGGACAAGTAGGGGGATCTCTTTTTTTGTTCATCAAGCACATCACTGTCATGAGTATTTGACCCTAAGGCATTTTTTTGTAGCCGAGTGTCATAGCGATTTGCTATTGCTGGTGCCACCTTTATGAAAGTCGCATTCACTTACAACTTGCGTCGAACAGATTCGGAAGAAGAAGCTGAATTCGACACCACGGAAACCGTTGATGCGATTGCTGCTTCTATTGAAGCTGCAGGCCATGAAGTAGAAAAGATGGAAGTGTCCGGCGCGGCCTCAAGACTCATCGAAAGATTAGAGACTGCCGACCCGGACATCATTTTCAATATCGCAGAGGGTAGCGGAGGTCGAATGCGAGAGTCGTTCTACCCTGCTTTATTCGAAGAAATGCGATTGCCCTACACCGGCTCAGATGCCTACACGATGGCGCTGACACTGGACAAGTGGCTCACCAAATTGGTCTTAGAGCGACGGGGCATTGATACGCCTCGCGCAGAGCTTGTGACTGCAAGCAACCTGACTCGCATATGTGAGAGCGGTCCGGGCTTGGCATTCCCGGTTATTATCAAGCCCAACTACGAGGGTTCTTCCAAGGGCATTGGTGACAATTCAGTAGTCCGAACAATCGGAGAGCTTGCGCCAAGTCTCAAGTCAGCACTCAAAGCCTTTCCCGAAGGAGTACTTATCGAGGAGTACATTGAGGGCGTTGACGTCGCCGTCGGATACTTGGTCGGAGTCGGGCATGACAACGGACTACTTCATCCAGTAGAGACCATTTACGATATTTCCCAGAGCGATTTTAACGTCTATGATTTCCGGCGTAAAAACCTCGACACCAATTCGGTGCATCTGCGGTGTCCGGCCAACATTCCTCGAGATGTAGCAGCTAGGTTACGTGCGATTTCCAGCGAGGCAATTGATGTCCTGGGACTTAAAGACATTGCTCGACTCGACTACCGCATCAGTGAAAACGGACGAATCTATCTATTGGAGGCCAACGCCCTGCCCTCGCTGGCAGCAGAATCGTCTATTTTCGCAGCGACCTCACATCATGGGCTCAGCTACGAAGCCACTGTAGCTGCGATTCTAAACTCGGCAGCACTTCGCGCCAATGTTGCAACTGCCAATGAGCTCGGACTGCGCCGCCAGCGCCGAGGGCGTCAACGACCGATTCGTGTCGGCTTCACCTATAATGTGAAACGCGAAACCGGTGGTGATGAACAGGCCGAGTGGGATCCACCGGAAACCATCATCGCAATCTCCAATGCACTGGCGAGACAAGGACACATTGTTGTGCACCTTGAGGCGACCCAGGATTTACCACGAGTCTTGGCCGAAGCTGATGTCGACATGATCTTCAACATTGCCGAAGGTGTGGCTGGCCGAAATCGAGAAGCACAAGTTCCAGCACTCTGCGAACTTCTCGGAATTCCCTACACAGGCTCTGACTCGGCAACCTTGGCTATCGCGCTCGACAAGTCACTGTGCAAAAAGGTCTTGAGCCAGCACGATATCCTGACCCCAGGCGGAATGCTGATGGAAACCGGACGCGAGCGTTTGGACCCAGATCTGAAATTCCCTCTCATCGTCAAGCCCAATGCCGAAGGCTCCTCTAAAGGTATTGGCACAGCGTCGGTAGTCGACAATGAAGAAGAGTTGCGCAAAACGGTATGCGAACTTATTGAGCGCTACCGTCAACCAGCCCTTGTCGAAGAATACATCACGGGCCGAGAGTTCACCGTTGGCCTGCTTGGTGGCAAGCGACCACGAGTATTGCCGCCAATGGAAATACGTTTCCTCGACGAAGGTAACAAACGTCCGGTCTACGACTACATCGTCAAACAAGAGTGGCAAAAGCACGTTGAGTACAAATGTCCGGCAGAAATGAGCGAGACGGCACTCAAGGCGATTGAGAAAATTGCACGAGCTACCTTTGCCGCACTTGACTGTCGCGATTTCGCTCGAGTTGATATTCGCATGACCGATGACGGTCGTATCTACGTCTTTGAAGTGAATCCACTTCCGGGCATGACACCTGGATACTCGGATTTGGTCCTGATTTCAAAAGCTGCGGGTATGGACTACGACCAGCTCATGGCAGAGATTACTGTTGGCGGAATTAGACGGCTACGTGAAAAAGAGCGCCGCCAGCGCAAAAGTGACTCTGAAGCTGAAATTGCAGAGCAAGAAGCTCGGACTAGTGCTGAGCAAAAGGCCGCAAAGGCCCAAGTCGCACGGAAACGCCGAGCAAAGCGGCAGGGCGCTAAAACCCGGAGCACCGTATCCAAAAACGGCCAGGTTGCGCACTAACCTACGCCAACCTACACTGGTCTCGATGAGACAATAAACGGGCTATTGTCTCAATCAGGTTAATATCCTCTCCCGGTACGCAGCCCTACTTTGGGTATAGTCGGCCCTCATGCAGCGCCGGCAATGGAATGAGAAGCGAGTGCGAGTCGGCAGGCCAATGGCAGGAGTCCGCTCTGACACGAGGACGATGTGAAAGTCGGAACGCGAATGACCGCGACCACATCCGTCGTGGTTGCGCTTGCGATGACGATCGCTGCGTACATGCACTTGCGTGCAGGCGTCGCCGAGCGCTCCGCGGCGTTGCGACAAGGACTTGAGGACATTGCACTCGCCAGTCGCTATCACGTCGAAGCATCCGAACCACGAGCAGCGCTAGCAAACGCGAAAGAGCGCGGTCGCGATATGTCCAAAGCGGTCAGCCCCTACCTTGTGGAGCTCGGGCGACCACAGGAGGCAATCGGCATGACCTCACGAGCGAGTCGGCGAGTTGCCGCAATCACCGAGGGAAACCAGGATTTCCTTTTTGCCGAAGAGGGCGGACTATTCATTTACACATTGCCCATCCGGACAAATACGATCACCCGAGTCGAGGGGTTTGAAGCGATAGGAAGTATTGAAGTCTCGGTTAGCACCCAAGGACTTGAGGATGCCTACCGAGAGGACCTACGCACCACCGTGCCAATGTCAATTGGTATTATTCTTACAGTCCTGATCGCGCTATTGATCCTGACTCGCTTTCTGGTAACCACGCCCATCGCCAAACTTTTGACAGGGGTGGACGATGTTGCTCACGGTGATTTGAGCCGGGTGCTGATGGCAGAACGGGAAGACGAGATTGGCGACTTGGCCGCGCGATTCAACGAAATGACCTTCTCCTTGCGGGAGTCAAAATCACAAACCAAACGCCACGCTGAGTCGCGAATGGATCTTGAGCAGAAGCTCTTTCAAACCGAAAAACTCGCAACTATCGGACAGATCGCCGCAGAGATTGCTCACGAAGTGGGAACTCCTCTCAACGTCATTTCGGGGCGGGCCAAGGGCATGATTCGCAAGTCATCCAATCCCGAGGCGATCGAGAAAAACGCCACCATTATTGCGGAGCAAACGGCCCGAATCACCCGAATTATTCAGCGCCTCTTGGACTTCTCTCGCAGCAAAGTTGGGGTAGAAGAAAAGGTTGCTGTCGATCTCAAGAAAACGATTGAGGACACATTCGAGTTTCTTGAATCCAAGTTGGCGGCAGGCAACGTCACTCACGAAAACATACAAGCGGACAAGCTGCCCCCCGTACACGGCAATCCTGACCAGATACTGCAGATACTCACCAACCTCTTGCTCAACGCGGCCGAAGCGATGAGTGAATCTGGTGGGAACATTCGTGTCGAGTCTTTTGAAGTGACCCGCAGACGTCCGGGACTTGGAATCGCGCCGGAAGCCGCCATGGTCGTCGTGAGTGTGTCTGACTCAGGGCCCGGAATTCCCGAAGAGGAGCGAGAGCGAATCTTTGAGCCCTTTTACAGTTCCAAGACTCGAAAAGGTGGGACCGGTCTTGGCTTGGCCGTCGTGCACGGAATCGTAAACGACCACGATGGCTGGATTGAAGTGTCCGACGCAGCTTCAGGTGGAGCTTGTTTCTCCGTCTATTTGCCGGCTAGCAAAGAGTAGATTGGGGCACTTGGGCTTTCCGTGCCCGGACCTGCTATCCTAGCAGACATGAGTTCTTCGCCGCTCCCACAAGCGTCCCACCTTCGCAAAAACGCGCGGGTCTTGGTCGTGGAAGATGACGACGCAATGCGCGATTTGTTAGTGGAAGAACTGAGCGATGCGGGCTACGAGATTTTGGCGGCGGCCAACGGCCGAGCGGGGGTAGATGCTGTTCTCAACAATGCTGTCGACCTTATCGTAACCGATTTGCGAATGCCTGATCTCGATGGCTTTGATTTGATTCGTGATGTGAAAGCGACAAAACAAGCGCCCCACATTGTGATGATTACGGCATTTGGCTCCATTGAGACCGCGATCAAGGCTGTCAAACTCGGGGCCTACGACTACATCACCAAGCCCTTCGAGTTCGAAGAACTCTTACTGGTTATCGACAAGGCGCTCAACGATAGGAAGCTACACAAACACATCGAGCACCTGCAGCGGGAGGTTGAAGGAAAGTACCGCTTCGGCAATATCATCGGCGAGAGTGATGCGATGCAAGAGGTATTGGCGCTGGTAACTCGAGTCTCAACCTCGGACGCTTATGTTCTGGTCACTGGCGAAAGCGGAACTGGCAAGGAACTTATCGCTCGGGCGATTCACTACGGTTCCGCGCGGTCCACCAAACCCTTTATTGCAGTCAACTTGGCAGCAGTGCCGGCGCAGCTGATTGAGAGCGAACTCTTCGGACACAAAAAGGGCGCTTTTACCGATGCCCACTCCGACCGAAGTGGGCTCTTTCAGCAGGCGGAAGGTGGCACTCTCTTCTTGGACGAAATCGGGGAAATGCCCACCGCTCTGCAAGCCAAGTTGCTGCGGGTCTTACAAGAAGGAGAAATTCGTCCAGTCGGTGCAAATCAAGTCGAAATGGTAGATGTCCGAGTCGTTGCGGCGACCAACCGCGACCTCGAAGAAATGATGTCCCGTGGGGAGTTCCGAGAAGACCTCTACTATCGGCTCAACGTTATTGACATTCGGCTGCCACCACTCCGCAATCGAGTGGATGATATTTTGCCAATCGCCGAGCACCTCTTGCGATTGCATGCGGACAAAGCCGGGCTCGATACCCCGATTGTACTGAGCTCTGAGGCCCAACGCTTGCTCTTGGCATATCGCTGGCCTGGCAACGTGCGCGAATTGCAAAACACGATCGAGCGTGGGATTGCGCTGTGCCAAGGTGGATGTGTAGAAGTGGGCGATCTGCCCCAAGCTGTGCACGAGCGACGTGACATCAACTACTTAGCAACTGCTGTGGCTCGAAAATTGAGCTTGTCTGAATTGGAAAGAGACTTTATCGTCCTGGTCCTAGACGATGAAGGTGGCAACAAGACAAGAACGGCGCAACGACTCGGCCTCGACCGCAAAACGCTGTATCGCAAGCTGGAAGAAATCCATGGAGAGCAGAATAAGTGATGCCTGAGCTGCCCCAAACAAAGTGGGCATTGCTCGGCGCTCTTGCGGCGTTGTTGATGCTCTCACCGAGTGGTGCGTGGGCTCAACGAGTTGGTAAGCCCTCCAAGTCATCTATTGCGGCGCCCCAAGCCCGTGTCAAACAGGCACAGCGCACAGGCTCTTTGCGCTTGCAGTCTGCCAGACAGGTGTCTTCCAAGGCCCGGTTTTCTAGGCTTAACAAGCTCCGTTCTGCCAGCTCGTCGCGTAAGGGCGATTAGACAAACTCTCTACTTGCAACCAAAGAGCTTCCGAGTAGTGCTGGCATCTCAGCAAAGCGCCTCGACAGAGTAATGGAGCATGTC
>JAESTW010000188.1 GCA_016763395.1 Kofleriaceae bacterium | reverse complement strand
GGGACTCAAAATCCCACCGTCTTTGCGCAACTTGTACAAAGAGCTTGCAAGTGACTTGGGAATTGCGCCGCCGAGCCATGGCTTCCTTGAGCACTGGGCAAAGCAGGGAGTGCTCATGTTCAACTCCGTCATGACAGTTCGCGAATCTGAGGCGAATTCTCACAAAGGCCAAGGCTGGGAGAATTTTAGTGATTCGGTGATTCGTGCCCTAAATGAGCGATCCCGACAAGTTGTCTTTGTGCTCTGGGGTGGATACGCGAAAAAGAAAGCCAAGCTTGTCGACAGTAGCCGGCACAAAATAATTTCGTCGGGTCATCCATCACCGTTGTCAATCAAACACTTCGCAGGAAGCCAACCCTTTTCCAAGATCAACAGCGCGCTTGCGGAAGCCGGAGAAACTCCCATCGACTGGCAGCTCCCCGAATTGTAGCGCTCCTCGTCCGCTCCATCAATCCAGTCGGACAACGGGCGATTGAGGCCAAGCCCCTCTACAAAATGTACCGGCTAAGTTCCTCGTCCTCAACCAAATCCTTGAGCCTCTCCTTCACGTAGTCGGTGGTGATGGTGATGCTCTGTGCGCCAATGTCCGGTGCAGAGAAGAGCAGTTCGTCGAGCAATCGCTCCATGATGGTGTGCAGACGACGGGCCCCAATATCCTGCGTACTCTCGTTGACTTGCGCGGCCAAGCTGGCAAGCGTCTCGATCGCACTGTCTTCGAAATCGACCACAATCTCTTCTGTTGCGAGAAGCGCTTTGTACTGGGAGATGAGTGCGTTCTTGGGTTCGGTTAAGATACGGACAAAATCCTTGTCCGTAAGTGGCTGAAGCTCAACCCGAATGGGAAAGCGCCCCTGTAACTCGGGAATCAGGTCCGAGGGTTTGGCGACATGAAATGCACCGGCGGCGATGAAGAGCACGTGGTCAGTTTTGACGGGGCCGTACTTCGTCGTCACCGTAGAACCTTCGACGATGGGCAAGAGGTCACGCTGTACACCTTCGCGGGATACATCGCCTCCGCGCCGCTCGCTATTGACTGCAATTTTGTCGATCTCATCGAGAAATACAATGCCGCCCTGCTCTGCACGGCGAATCGCCTCGCGCTGAACCGCATCGTTGTCCACAAGCTTCTCAACTTCTTGGTTTGTCAGTGCCTCGAGCGCGTCCGGGATTTTCATCTTGCGATGCTTGGTCTTGCCACCACCCATATTGCCGAGCATGTCTTTAAGACCGCCAAGTCCCATTTCGTCCACGCCATTGCCGCCGAAGATTTGCATAAAGCCACGCCCCTCTTCTTTGATCTCAACCTCGACCTCGCGTTCGTCCAGCTTGCCCTTGTGCAAGAGGCCCCGTAGCTTTTCTCGAGTGCTGGTTCCAACGTCCGCAGTAGCAGTAGTCGCCGGGATTCTTCCGCCCGGTGGTTTGTCCGAGAACGACGTTGCCTGAGTCGGCAACAACAAGTCGAGCAATCGCTCTTCCGCCGCTTCTTGGGCTCGCGGACGTAGCAGTTCCGCCTCTTCATCCTTTACGAGTTTTACTGAAACCTCGATAAGATCGCGCACGATCGAATCGACATCGCGTCCGACATAACCAACCTCAGTGAATTTAGAGGCTTCGACTTTGACAAAGGGAGCACGGGCCAATTTGGCCAAGCGCCGGGCTATCTCGGTCTTGCCGACGCCTGTGGGCCCGATCATGATAATGTTCTTCGGAGAAATTTCGTCTCGCAGATCGTCTGCTACTTGTTGCCGACGCCAGCGATTGCGCAGTGCAACGGCGACTGCACGTTTTGCCTGCTTCTGACCGACAATATACTTATCGAGGGCTGTTACGATTTCAGAGGGAGTGAGTGAATTTTTAATGCTCATGCGCCGAGTTCTACGGTTGTGAAGTTGGAGTTTGTGTAAATGCAGATTTCTGAGGCGATTGTCATCGCGGCCTCCGCGATTTCCCGAGCCGACTTGTCCGTGTGCGCAGCCAATGCGCGGGCCGCGGCGAGCGCGTAGTTGCCACCAGAGCCGATTGCAACAATTCCGTCATCCGGCTCAATAATGTCGCCGGTTCCACTAAGTAAATAGATGCCCTCAATGTCTGCAACGATGATCATCGCCTCTAGCCTGCGCATGACTCGATCGGTGCGCCAGTCTTTAGCCATCTCGACTGCAGCTCGTTTAAGCCGCCCGCCGTGCTCTCCTAGTTTTTCTTCCAGCCGTTCAAATAGCGCCAGCCCATCCGCAGCTGATCCTGCGAATCCTCCGGCGATTTTTCCGTCGAGCATGGTGCGTACTTTACGTGCGCCGCCCTTCATTACCGTGTTGCCGAGAGAGACTTGACCGTCTCCTATAAGGACCACGTGAGTGCCGCGACGGACGGCCAAAATCGTGGTGGAGCGAAAGATGGGCTTTTCAGAAGTGGAAGACTCAGTCATCGCCATCGTTGTTACCATAGGAGGCAGGACTTCGCCCGCTCGGCGTTGCATGAGCGTGCGGATGCGCCGAATCGTAGACTCCCATAATATGGTCGAGTGATACTTTGGTGTAGACCTGCGTGGAGGCCAAACTCGCATGTCCCAAGAGCTCTTGAATTGAGCGAAGATCGACTCCGCCATCGAGCAAGTGGGTAGCGAAGGAGTGGCGCAGAGCGTGGGGCGTGGCATCGGGGATTCCCGTCTTGAGCACGTACTTTCCCATATGCCTTTGGATCGAGCGAGCGCGAAGTCGGCCGCCTTTGTAGTTCAAAAATAGCGCCCTCGGATCTTGCTCGCTGGTATCGTTGGCGGCGCGTTTGTCGCGAAGCTGAGGCCGTACCTTCAAATAGATATCGAGCGCTTTCACTGCTTTTGATCCCAGTGGGACAATTCGCTCTTTGTTGCCCTTGCCGTGGCGAATTCGGACAACTGCTTGTCCGCTGTAGCGAGTCCTGTCGATATCGTCGAGATCGAGGCCGCAACACTCCGAGATACGAATACCCGCTCCGTAGAGAACCTCGAAAATTGCTCGGTCCCGCAGTCCTAGAGGTGTTGCGTCTTCATCCTTCTCACCCAGTTTAGGGCTATCGATAAGCCGTTCTACATCGTCGTAATCGAGAGCTCGGGGCAACGCCTTCTTGCGCTTGGGCGAGCGGACCTGGGCGGCGGGATTGCTCTCGACAAGATCTCGAGCGAGCAAGAAGCGGAAGAATGTCCGAAGGCTTGAAAGCTTACGCGCGATACTCGAGGCTTGGTTTTTCTCGTAGAGCTCTGCCAAGTGTGCCCGGACATCGAAGGTATCAATACGTGCCACTCGGGGCGGCTTGCCTTCTCGTTTTTCGTAGAGCTTGGCGAACTCACCCAGATCTCGTGAGTATGCTGATATCGTGCGTGGGGAATACCCTCTTTCGATCTTTAGATGCGTCGCAAATGCATCTTGATGCTCATTCCAGCTCATGACACATTGAGATTAGCAGCTATTGGATAGTGGGGCGACTTTCGCAACATCATGTAATTACAGATACTTAAACAGTACAACAAGATTCCGCCATCAAAATGAGTAAACTAGGGCGAAATCAAACTTGTACTTAGCGATTCCGCCGCTAATATAGTAAAACAATGGCGGAATTGATTATTGGTCGGGCTGTCGAGCAGAAACGTCTGCTCAAAATCCAGAATTCCTCCGAGGCTGAGCTGGTCGCTGTCTATGGTCGCAGACGTGTTGGAAAAACCTACTTGGTACGACAGTTTTTCGCAGAGCAGCTATTCTTTGAAGTTACTGGCGAAAAAGGGCAACGAAAGTCAGTGCAGATTGCTCGATTCTGCCATGAAGTCTCACGAGTATTTTTTGACGGACGTCCCTTGCCTCTGTGCGCGGATTGGAACGCAGCCTTTGAACTGCTCGCCACCTCTGCAGCCCACTTCGCGGCGCAATTTCCCGACAAGGCAATCATTGTATTTTTAGATGAACTACCATGGCTCGCCAGTCATCGCTCGGGTCTCCTGCCCGCGCTTGACCACGCATGGAACGCAAAACTCTCGCGCATCCCAAGCCTGCGAGTTATTCTGTGCGGCAGCGCGGCTTCGTGGATGCTTGACAAGCTAGTACATGCCAAAGGTGGGCTCTACAATCGAATCACTCAGCGTATGGAACTGCGCCCCTTCTCTTTGGCCGAGACTTCTGCCTACTTACTTTCCAGATGTATCAAGCTGCCACAAAAACAGATTGCCGAGATCTACATGGCCATTGGTGGCATTCCGCACTATCTAAAACAGGTTCCACGAGCCCGCTCAGCCACCCAGGTCATTGGTGAACTATGTTTTGACCCAAATGGGCCGTTGTGCGACGAATTTGAGCATCTATTCGAGTCACTCTTTGATTCCTCAGACGCACACAGGGCAATTGTCCGGGCTCTGGCAGCCAAGCCCTCTGGAATTTCTCAAACAGAGCTTGTGCAAGCTAGCGGACTGTCGGGCGGCGGACGATTCAACAAGTACTTGCGAGAACTTGAGTCCTCGGGTTTTATCGCGACCTATACTCCCTTCGCCAAAAAGAAAAAAGACACTCTCTACCGTCTGGTGGACGAGTACTCCTACTTCTACTTGCGATGGATGGAGTCACTTCCCTCGCGATCGCTGCGCATCAGTGGCACTGATCACTGGCACAATCAAACGCAGACCCCAGCCTATCGCGCGTGGTCGGGATACGCCTTTGAAAACCTATGTTTCAAGCACCTGGGCAATATACTCAGAGCGTTGGGACTCACAGCGGTTGGTGTCCGAGCGAGCTCTTGGCGATACGCGGCGCCGAGGAGAAAACCCCGCGTTGGCGGTCCCTCTGGAGCCCAGATCGAT
>JAESTW010000187.1 GCA_016763395.1 Kofleriaceae bacterium | reverse complement strand
GTGTATCCGAATCCCGTTGGGGTACTGAAACTGAACCCGTCGGTATCCTATTCGTCGGCGTTCTCAAGCCGCTGAAGAACGCCCAGCAAAGCTCGGCGCAGCGATCGAGCATCGCCCTCCGAGGCCCATCGGCCCGTAGCCTTTTCAAGCTCTTGGACGAGTGCATCACGGGTGCTTACTGCACCCGTACTGCACGGATTCTCAACATCCTGAGATGATTGAGAAAAAGTAGTGGAGGCGGCGGGAGTCGAACCCGCGTCCGAAAATGTGCCTACAGCAGACGTCTACGTGTGTGTCCGATAGTTTAATTTTCGATCAGTAAACCGATGGTCGGCAACCTATTTACTGACTTAGCTCATCCTGAATTTCACCATGACACCGATGAACTCTGTGTGTTGGCTAGCCTGGTTATTGACGGCGTTTCTCAAGCTACAGGCGGAAGCCTAAGAGTGCCGAGCAGACCTAATTAGGCTGCTAGAGCAACGCTCTGACTATTGTCATTTGCAGTTGCGTTATTGCCCATTTTTACGTGGCCATGGGCGCCACGACACGCGATCTGAGCTTCTTCATCTCCGTCGAAGCCGTTTCGCCCCCAAAAAAGGTAGGTGGTAGTTATCCAGATGTCACAGATCGTGAGCTAGAAGCTCAGGGGCACTATGGGGCGCACTTGGTCCTAGGTCAAGGGGGCGTCGCCGACTTCTTGCAATTCGCGGATGGAGTTTTTGTCAAAGATGACTCGGACTCGCTTGAGCACCGAGCGTTTGCTTCCGCGACTGGTGAGAACCATGATTAGGTTGATGTGATACACCTTGTTGAAGTCACGCTTTTCGACACTGTCGCTTTCTTCCGTGTAATACGGGATTCGGCTTATCGGGTCATCGGCTCGTACAAAGAACTCAGAGAGCGAGAAACGCACGATGTCGTTGATGTTGTAGTCCTCTAGGTGCATGCGCTCAATGATGTCTTGTCCGTTGAGATTGACCTCTTTGGAGTAGTGCAAGACGAGCTCGGGTTTGGTCATCGACTCGATGCTAGCCTTGGCATCTCGGCGGCGGCATTCCAATACTTCTGTTGGAACGTCTTCCATTGACCGGAACCCGACGCTTTCGCGGCAGCGTCCGATATTTTTCCCGCTCAGTGGGTCTTTTATTTTGATGCTGTAGTCGGCCAAGAAGCGGGAAAAGCGGGCGCCGAAAAAGAGTTTTAGCCAGTCTTTGATTCGGTCTTTGAGAATGTAGGTAATGACGCCAGCTGCGATGAAGTTCCAGCTGTTGATACCGTAAATTTGTCCGGCCAAAATGGTGGCGGTTAGGGCAAAGAACATGGCGAATCCGGCAGCGATTGCAGCGCCGACATTGGCCGCCTTTTTGCCTTCTTTCTCTTTGCTGATATCGAGCCAGAGCACGGACATGACGAATTTCTTCAGTAGTCCGAGGCGGTATACAAAGTGGTCGTCTTTGTCCCCTTCGCTGGTGTTGGAATAGCGGGCATCATTTCGGTACTGGCGCTCTGATAGCAATAACTCCAGTGTCTGTTTTCTGGCTGCGACGAGATTTTTGTCCGAGGAAATGTCGATCTTGTCGATTTTGTAGAGAATCGCCGTGAGTTTCATCTCTGTGACTAGGCTCAGATATTCGTCAACGTAGGCGAAGGTCTCGTTGCAAGCAGCGGGCAGACGGCCGTCGATAAATTCCGGGCGCAGCTCACGCCATGCGGCCAAGCAATCGGAAATTTCGCTGACCAAGCACGAGCAGATTTTGGCAGCATCGGCCAGGAGCAGTGGATTGCTTTCTCCCTCTCGAAGACCGGCCAGGTGGGACTGAAGTACCCGGACACGGTCGCGGATGTTGGCCCTGACAACACAACCAAACATGCGAAGCTCGTTGGATAAGTCTCCGAGGCTTTCTTTGTTTTGTGGCGCGGCACGGATCGTGTCGGCGAGTTTTGAGATGGTATGCAGTGGCGAATCATCGCCCGCGAGGTTTTGCAGCGTCAGGCTTGGCGTCTTAAAGCGAATGTATGCTTGCACGTCCGCGAAAAACTGATCATCGCTGTAGGTGTGCTTGTTGACGCCAAGACTCTTGGGTACGAAAAAGTAGTAATCGATGTTGTAGCGTGAACGACCTTTGGCCCGAATCGAATAGTCGAGTTTTACTTCAAAGTGGTTGGAGTCGTGAACGCCGATGCGGCTTTCGATGAGGTCTTCTTCGAACTCGCTATCGAGGATACTGTCTGGGTATAAGGGCACGAAAATCTAGCTTTGGGTTTTGGACGAGCGGGCATTATTGCACGAAATCGAGTGTGGTGTGCTATGAGTGCGCGTGACCTTACTACTGGCCGTCTTTCGTAGCCCCGGAATGCTCAAAGCCCTTCTGAGCCAGCGAAGTCATCCTTTTGAGCCAGAAGGTGAGGGTGACTCAGATCCATATCACGATACTGTCATTTCACTCGATGAGGTTCCAGACGTCCTGTGTCCGTGGCGAGACGCCGATGTCAAAGCCTGGCGCTCACTGGCCAAGGTACCCAAGATGTCCTCGCGAGCGGCGCAAGCTGTGACTAGGGTGCTGCTCTCAACCGTGATCGAGCCAGGGCTTAACGTGGGCGAACCAGGTGAAATTGTATTCGGCGCCAAGGCTATCGATCTGCGGACAAGCTTGTGTCACCCGGCCGGCGAGACGCGACTGATTGAGATGATTGGGCCACAATCGAGTGGAGCGTCAGAGTTACCGGACTGGCACTGGACTCATCGCCAAGAGATAGCCGAGTTGCCCAGTGGGTTTCGCTACTATTTTCTCTGGCGCTTGTCGCTGAAAACCTGGGAAGAGGTCCAGGTGATGGTTGCTATGTTCGATAGCCTGAATCTTGCCAATGACTTGCCGCTAGCCCGGGGAGTGGCAAGGCTTGCAGCGGCAAGCCAGGGGGATTCGCTACTCTGGTGGTGTGATGCTCTTGCCGATGTGGACTCGAATCGTCGAGTTCGATCGTTGGAGTTTGTCTTAGCCCTAGGTCTAAAAGAACGTAGGCCGAGTGACGAGTGTCGCCGAGCAATGAAGTCCGGTGGTTGGCCGGAACTCTATATGGCGCTAGAAGAATTGCTCCCCTCAAGCTAGAAGGGACGGTTGTATTTAACGTCCATGATTTCATTCTCTATCGCTCTCAGACGTTTTTTGAGTTCAAGGATTTTGGGTGTTTTTCCTGTGCGATCTTGTTTGAATTCAGGCTCGGCGGCTTCGATGAGCATTTGCACGCTGCGTCCGAGGTTGGCGCTGCTGCCAAATAATCCAGCGAGTACAGCATATCCCTTTTCTTGGTTTTGGGCGGTCACAACCAGTCTGCCGAAGGCATTGGATGTCCGAGACAGATGCCCTAAGAGAGCGGTATGGTACTCTTTCTGGGCATTTTCTTGCTTCACCTGGAGGTTCGCGAGCTTTTCTTTTTCTGCTTTGGACAAGTCGCCGGAGCCGTCAATCGACATGTCCATGGAGCCAGCCATCATCATAAAGAACAGCAATACTGGGTCGACTATCATGATGGCTCGATTGGCAGTCTGAGCCATCAGCGTCTGTTCTTTTACGTTAAACAGCTGCGCACCCTTGTCGTTTCCACGATGGGAGCGAAGTTCTAAATAGTCGCCTACAACCTGTAGACGTACGCTCGGAGCCTTATTGAAGGGGTTGGGCATGTCGAGTACGACGCGCCCATCAACGATTTGGGTGAACTGCGCGAGTTCAGCGCGCTTGCTGAGAGTATCGACGATCCTTTGCATAGCCGCTGGGTCCCGAAGGTGAACTAGAATATGAATGCCGAGTATCTCCTCCATGCTGGTGTTTGTTTCCGCCAAGTCTATCGTCAAGGCCCCGGACAATTCTCCATCAAAAAGAGAAATGACGGATTCGAAGCTTGTCCCAGAGTATTTCGCGACGTCGGACTTGAGTTGTTTGAGCGTAATCGACTCGAAAAAGAGAATCGGTTCAATCATGGACAATACGGTGTTTGGGTTGAAATGTCCCGAAACCATAAAAAGTGGGCTCGCTTGCAAACGGCCCGGTAAGGCAAGAGCTGTTGTGTTGGCCGTGAATAGCTTCGAGAAGTGGCTACCTGGCTTTGGCGTCAGCTGTGCCCGCATGCGTGTTGTTGCTCCATCGAGTTCTATGCCAAAGGGAGCTAGCGCGAGCGGGGCCAGATAACGACGAATCGCAAGTTCTTCGCCTGCCTGGGCAAGCTGTCTTCGTTTTTGCCACTTTAGTTCTTCTTGGAGTTGTTCTTTGAGTCGGATGACGTCCGCATCTCGTGCCTCAGCGATAGCAACATCGATTTTCCGATCGAGCTCTTCTAGTCTAGTGTCATCAGACTGATAGTCGCTAACATCGTGTGCGACCGCCGCAGAAAGCTGTGGGAAGAACACAAGACCAGAAAGGTTTTGTCCGAAGTCAAAACTGTTCGCTCCTTCTCTTCGTATGAGTGTTGCCGCATTGTTGGCGGAAGTAACCGTTCTAGTCGCTCCCTTTGTGTGGATATGGGCCTCGTCCAGTATAAAGAAGAGTGCGTTTCCGCGCACCTCAACTGAGACATCGGTGGCTTCCTTCCAGGTCGCGGTATAGTGCCCACTACCGAGCTCTCCTAGTTGGGTTGGGCTTCTGCTGGGGAGAGACCTAAGCGTCTCGCGGACTAACTCTGCATCGCCTATGGTCGCAAATAGGTACATAACGAACGCACCTTTGTCGAACTCTATCGCAACACCCGCTTGCTTATCGGCGGCGATACCGACTTTTTCCCAAGTTTCGGGGAATGGCATTGATGCGCCCGACGCCAAACCAAGCTCCTTTAATGGACGGACAAGGTTTGGGTAGTCCCTCAGGATGGTACTTGTTTCTAGTGTCCGCGCTATCTCCAATGGGCTTTTGCCGAGCAAGAGAAGAGATACTGTGTCCGGCAGGTATTGCAGCGCTTCGGAGTTGGAAAATGTCGGGGACTGCTGGGAAAACTCTGAGGGTAGTGTTTGATCGGGAAGTCGCTCGGGACCGCTCGTTTCATCGGACTGAATCGTTGTACTGTTCTTGGCTGGGGGGCTATCTTTTGTACTGCCACCGCAGGAGAAGAGCGATGCGCCCAACGCAATGGATACTGCAATGCTTGTGAGGAATGCACGAATCGACATTCCCTGTGAATATCACGACGCGAGCAGTGCTTCTCGTTTTTGAGCGAAGAATTCGTCGAATCGCTCTTCAACCAGGGATTTGGTTTCTCGGCTCACATCTAAGATGGATTCTGGTATCCCAATTCCCTCCAAGAGCCCCATCGCATCAACATAGCCGCTATCTACCGCGCCACGAATGGTCGTTTCGAACGAGTCCAATGCTTGTTCCTCTGTGAGCTGTGAGTTTTGCGTCAAAAAAATGTCGTAGAAGTTCGTACTAAAGTCAACGATTCGTTTGGAGACCGCTGCCGGGGATTGATCGATTTTTTGTTGCTCGGAATAGTCGATGCCCTGTTCTT
>JAESTW010000186.1 GCA_016763395.1 Kofleriaceae bacterium | reverse complement strand
GGCGAAGTAACTTCGGCATCGATCGTAGTCGTAAGCGCGAACCTTCTCAGTAACTTTGGCCTGGGAAACTACGCTGTCGCAAAATACAAAGACGGCCCGGACGTCACCTTCACAAGCACCGTGCTCTACATGGGCTTGGGAATTCTCGCACTGGGCGCTGTTCTTCTCTTTGGTGGCCAGCTTGCCAACCTCGTGAACGCGCCCAACATGGACAAATACATCCCTGGGCTTGTGCTATCGATCTTCATTCGCCGTATTGGTCACATGCCGGACAAAGTCTTGGCCAGGCAAATGCGCTTCGGTGCCATTGGGATCTCCGTAGCGGTGGGAGAGCTCAGTTACGCTCTGGTCTCAGTGTACTTGGCAATGTCCGGCTGGGGCGGTGAGGCCATCGTCTGGGCCAACGTGGTGCAATCGGCTATAATGACCACGATTATCGTGTCTCAAGTCAATTGGCGTGAATGGCTCGAGCCCCACAAAATCCGCTGGGCGCGGGTAAAAGATCAGGCAAAGTTTGGTATTCCCTTGGGCTTGGTAGCAACAGCCCACTACGCATCGACAACTTGGGACAACTTGCTCTACTCGCGTTACTTCGGCGCCGGACAGATGGGAATCTACAATCTGGGCTATCAGCTTGCGGCCATGCCAGCGCAACAGATTGGCGATCAAGTGGGCGGAGTACTCTTTCCCTCGATGAGCAACGTCAACGGCGAATCAAAGAAACGCGCACTCATCCGCTCCATTGAACTTATGGGACTCCTGGTATTTCCCCTAGGCCTCGGACTCTTCGCCATCTCTGACTCCTTGGTCGCGACGCTGCTTACAGAGGAGTGGCAGGGGGTAGCCCCGATTCTATCCGCTCTCGCTCTCATCACCTTGGTACAACCCATAGGCTGGGCAGCAGGCTCATACTTTCTCGCCAAAGGCCGCAACTGGGCACTGTCCTATCAAGAATTTGCCAAGCTCGCGGCTCTTGCTCTCGGACTGGTAGTTTTCGCTCCTTATGGCCCGGTTTGGGCATGCGCCAGCATTGCTTTCGGCATGTCCGTACAAGCGCTCATCTTCTTCTTGCTCTTGCGAGCCGACGGAATCCCAGTTGGCAAGCTCTGCAATGCCCTGTTCCGTCCGATACTGCCCTGCTTGCCAATGGTCGCCGCTGTCTTTGCTGCCCGCTACGGCATGGAGTACGCTGGTATCGACAGCCCAGTTCTGCTGCTCGTCGTAGAGATCGCAGTAGGCGGCATCGTATTTTTGCCCGCCGCCTTCATGCTCTCTGGCGAAATTGCGAGGGACTTTCTCGGGCTACTTAAATCCGCGCTCGGACGCGGCTGAGAAGATCTCGCACAACGTTGCGAGCCAAGGCGGTGTAGCCTCGATGACTCGTCGGTGTATTTCGAATGTACTCAGCGATATCTCGCCGTCCGCGGGAGAACTCTCCGGCTTCCATGGCATAGCGAGCGTTGCGCAGTGTCGCATAGGCGACTAGATCCGAGAGTAACTCTGAATTCTCTTTGGCAAAGCTAGCATCGCTTTTCCAAACCTTAAACACGATGTCGCGATAGGCCTCAGCACCAATCTTCCCAGCTTGCTTGGTCTGCTGCCCTTCGTGCTGTCTGTAAAGAAGAACCGGAACATCCCAATACACCATGGAATAGCGTTTAGAGAGGCGCGACACGATGCTCCAGTCTTCCCAGTGTCGCAGAGAAGGATCATGAGCTCCGATACTGAGTAACATCTCACGCCTAAACATCGAAGCACCGCCCCACGCCACGTGCCGAGACGCGATAAGCCGTGATATCCGGCCATGGTATACCGGACAATCGAGCAGCGCGTCTGGAACCGGCAAGCCCAGTGACGCGCCTGAAACCGATTTGGGGAAGGCCTCCGCTATCGCAATATCCAAGGCTCGCTCGTCAAGCCCCAACGCTCGTTCACGGAGCGTACTCTCACACAAGACTGAGCCTGCGGCATACATCGACAAGTCGCTGAAAACTTGAGCCGCATCTGGATACGCATCGAGCAATGCCGCATGCCCCGACAGGCGATAGGGCAAGTGGATATCGTCAGAATCGCAAAACGCGATGTACTTGCCCTCGGCCGCTCTAACCCCAGTGTCCCGCGCTGGACCAAGGCCCTGGTTCTCTTGCCGAATGTACCGAATTTTGTCTAGATAGGGCTCGAGAACCTTGGGAATGTCGTCGGCAGAACCATCATCTACAACGATTAGTTCGAGTTCACCGATATCTTGAGACAAGATACTTTCAACGGCTTCAGGAATAAACTCTGGGTGACTGTAGGCCGTCATCACCACGCTGACCTTGCTAGACATTAGCCTGAGTATAGATCTGCGAGTCGTGGTAGTAATGCGTATGTCCAACGCAATTACAGATGGCATTCGAATTCGCGTCGAGTGTGTGCATTTGCCAGAACACTCAGACCCCGACGAGCCGCGCTACGTCTTTGCCTATCGCGTTTCACTGCGCAACGAAGGTGAAAAGCCGGCGACCTTGCGAACCAGGCATTGGGTCATCACCGATGCACTCGGCCAAATAGAAGAAGTCCGAGGCCCGGGTATCGTTGGGCAAACACCTCGCTTGGAGCCCGGCCAAGTTCACGAGTACCAGAGCTTTTCTGTCCTAAAAACTGCACGTGGGTCGATGCACGGCACCTTTCAGATGGTTCGCGATGATGGTGAAGAATTTGACGCCGAGATTGCGGCCTTTGTACTGAAGACAGCCGATGAGGCTTCGCGCTTGGCACTCAACTAGCAACTTGATGCTCTACAACAGACAACAGGTTCCGACCAGCCGTACTGTTTAGGTCTCTTCGGTTCGTTATCATTCTTCCAATGGCTGGTGTCCGGTTGGAGTTTGGTATCTGGGTGGGACTTTGGAGGCTTGGGGACGTTCGAGTTGGCTATCCAGGGATGAGTGGGAACTCGGAGAACGTATAGCTGCTTGGCGCGAGCGCGAGTGGGCGCCTTGGCTGCGTGGGAATGCACTACGCTTCCTACATTC
>JAESTW010000185.1 GCA_016763395.1 Kofleriaceae bacterium | reverse complement strand
CGGACATCGGGCTTTGTCAGGTAAACAGCGACTTCGATAAGGTGTGCTCCGCGATTGAAAGCAGAGCCGCCACTCATGTCTTGTTTGGCGGTGAGTGCGTGTTGTCCGATTTGTGAGAATACTCCCGATGCAACGACGTCCTTGCCACCATGTTCGTCCATCACTTCCTGGGCGGCATGCAGTAGCGTTTCTTCAATTTTCTGAGCACGTTCAAAAGAAGTACCGTATGGAAGCTTGGCCGCGCAGACAATGACATCGCCATCGATGTCTGGCATATCAATTTGGCGAATTCGTCCACCCATCAAAAGTCCACAAGAGCCGATTAGCGTCGCGAATGCGATACTTATGGTCATGTACCGGCGTTTTACTGCCAGTTTGACGAACGGTACGTACCAGCGGGCGACCGCGCGTTCGAACTTGCCAGAAAAGGCTTGTTGCTTGCGTCCAATCCAGCCAAAGATTCCTTTGCCATTGCCGGTTCCTGCATGCGCCAAGTGAGCTGGCAAAATAAGCAGTGATTCGATAAGAGAAAGTAGCAGGACCGTGATTACCACTACTGGGATCACCCGCATGAATTTGCCCATAATTCCGGGCATCATCAGCATCGGAATGTACATCACAATGGTCGTGATGATGGCGAAACAAACAGGCACCGCAACTTCTCGGACGCCAGCGATTGCCGCTGCCAATGGACTCATGCCCTGCTGCCTTCGGACATACGCCGCTTCACCGACTACGATAGCATCATCGACGACCATCCCCAGCACTTGTATAAACGCAAAGAGCGAGATCATATTTAGCGAGACATCCGTGCTCGGCAAAAAGAGGAAAGCGCCCATGAATGAGATGGGAATTCCGAGGGTTACCCAGAACGCTAGACGCATATCGAGGAAGAGGCCGAGGATCAAAATGACCAAGACCAACCCCACGAGCGCGTTACGCGAAAGCAAGTCCATGCGCTGCTTGTACATCTGGGACATGTCCATCCACGTGTCCATCTGGATTCCCGGAGGCAGCGACTCTCTCGCTTCGGTCATAACCTCGTTGACGGCATCTGCAACATCGATTGGCTTTTCTTCGCCAACACGGAATACACGCATCATGAGAGCGAGCTCGCCGTTGTAGCGAACGAGCTCATCAACATCTTGAAAAGCGTCTTTTACCGTTGCGATGTCACCGACGGTCAGTGTCGTCCCATCCGGACGAGCGATGAGCACAATCTCCTCAAACTCAGGGCCCGTCAGGCGGCGCTCTGTTGTCCGAATCAGAACTTCCCCGCTCTCAGTTTTGATACTACCGCCAGGTAATTCAACGGTGGAATCGCGGACGATACTAGAAACTTGAGTTAAGGTAAGTTGGTATCGGCGAAGATTTTCTTGAGAAATCTCGATGGAAATCTCGTATTCGCGAGCACCACCGAAGTCTACTTTTGAGACGCGATTGTCTCGCAGGAGTTTTTCTTTCGTATCAGCGGCGATGGAGCGAATGACTTTTTCTGAGTTTCCACCGTGGATGATCAGCGAAATTACCTCCCATTGCGATGAGGGAGAAAAGATGCGCGGGCGCTCCATGTTTTCAGGGAAGGAGGTAACTCGATCGACCGCTGCTTTGACTTCACTGAGTCGTTTGTCGACATCTTCACCGAGTTTAAGCTCAATAGAGACAACGCCAAAGCCCTCACGCGAAGTGCTAGACACACGTTTAACGCCATCTGCGCCCCGGACAGCCTCTTCAACCACCAAGATCGCACCCCGCTCTACTTCTTCGGGGCCAGCGCCTGGGTAGACCATTTGCACCATGACAAAGTCGAGATTAAAGCCCGGAAAGACCTCTTGCTTGATGGTTCTCAGGTTCGCGATACCACCGATGACCAAGATGATCATCAAGACGTTGGCCGCAACGGAATTTCGGGCAAACCAAGCCAGCGGACCGCCGACTTTTTCCATCTCGGCCTCCTCTCTTTTGATTTCCTCGGGGCTGATGGTTAAGACGTCAGCTCGCTCTTCACTCTTGTTGTCCGATTCGTTAGTCATAGGGCTTTGCCCTCGTCGCTAGAAAATTCAGAGCGTGTTTTGGTTGCAGAGGCTTTTCCTTTGACCTCGCTGTGTTTGTCCTTGGGAGTAATTTCGTTACGTTTGACGCCGGGCAGCCGCAACGCCATTCCTTCAACTGGGGCAGATATCGGACTGACAATTACCTTGTCCCCAACGTCGAGTCCTGACGCGACTAGCACGGACTTCTCTTGGCGCCAGAGAATTTCAACCTCCCGAATCTCGAGAGTAAAGTCGTCACGTAAGAGATACACCAGCTTTCCATCTCGGAGCGATGAGCGTTTTAACTCAACAACATTTTCCGCTCGCCGGCCTTGAATCTCGACTTCGACATAGCTTCCGAGAAGCAGTGGTAACCTACTCGTCTCCCTCTTGGGAGTTTCAGCTGAGACCAATGCAGGTGATGCACTCTTTTGTGCCAATTCCGCAGTCCCTAGAGGATCATCAACTTCGATGAGCACTCGGGCCATGTGTCCGGCAGGGTCAACACCGGCGAGCAATCGCACGATTCGACCTTGTTTTTGAATGAGCTCATTGCCAACGCGATGATTGACAGTAACTAAAGAGCCTGTTGTTTCTCCACCTACATCGGGAATTGTCAGCCACACCAATCTCTCAACCGGTATGGATACTTGAACCCAGTATTTTTTAGTCCCGATAAAGCTCAAGAGCGGTGTGCCCGGACCGACAAATTGGCCCAGCTCGATCTCACGAGTTTGTACCATGCCATCGAAGGGGGCCCGGACAATGGTTCGTCCGACGCCGAGCTTTGCCTTCCGCAGTCCGCTACGAGCAGATTTCAGTCGGGTTTTGACCGAGCGCATCTGCGGCGCACGCAGGACAGCATCTTTGTTGCCTTTGCTTTCGGTACCAAACATTTCCCATTCGCGTTTGGCTACCGCAGCCATACTGGCTTCGACCTCGACTTGCGCCTCGGCTGAATTCACCGCTTCGAATTGTTGGTCCACAGCGATGCGATAATCGCTTGGGTCAATCCGCGCAATAATATCGCCTTTGATAAACCTGCCACCAGGTTGCAATGCCTCGGACACAGCGATGACTTTGCCGCCGACTTCAGCGCCCAAGGTCACGCTTCGGGCGGGCATTACCGTTCCACGGGCTTTGACCACGACTATGGAGGAAACCGTATCTACTGGTGAAATCTCGACCGGAGTGGCAGAGTTTCTGATAGAGCTTTTCTTAGCCTCAGGTTTGCTGTTGACCAGATATACCATTGTGCCAATGCCGGCAGCCAGAATGGTAATAGAGATCGCTGCTCGAATTGCTTTGTTCATAGTGTGCTCGTTTCTTCGTTGGGAGACGAAGAGTCTTGTGGTTTAGATGCTATCGAGAGTTCATGAGTCCATGTCCCGCCAAGAGCACGGCACAGACTGATTCGGTAGCTTAGTGCCTGTTGTTTTGCGCTGAGCAAAGTCTGTTCGATTTGCTGGGCACTTGAAAGGGCTGTAAGTATTTGTAGAAAACTTTGGCCACCTGCGCCTGCTCCATAGCGAGCTCTGGCTTCTACGAGAGTTTCCTGAGAGATGGTGAGTTGTCCCTCCAATAGGGCGATGTACTCCACTTGTTTGCGCTCCTGTACTAGTGCGTTCTCGACTTCAGTGATCGCCTGTAATAGAGTTTGCCCAAAGACATACGACTTCTCCCGGACAACGGCCTCATTGCGTTTAACCTCGGCCTTCAGTCGTCCGCCTTGAAAGAGGGGGGCCAGGATGCTCGCCGCGATATTCCGAACCGGGTTAATCGAGAAATTGGTTTGGACTCGCGTAAACGGCCCGTACTGGCCGGTGAGGCGCAGTTTTGGGAGCCGATTGGAGACTGCGACTGCCACGCGGTAGTCTGCAGCTGTGACAGCGAGCCTAGCTGACCGAACATCGGGTCGACGCAGCAGCAAGTCGGCTGGAACTCCAGCTCCGGGAAGTGGCGGCAATTCGGGTAGAGTGCTCCTGACTGCAACTTTAATGGAACCAGGTGTTTGTCCGGTGAGAAGCGCAAGTTGGTTCTGCAGAACCGCCACTGCAGACTCTAAGAGTGGCCTCTGTCCCGATACAACAGCAAGTTGTTGCCGCTGTTGCAAGAGATCGAGCGAACTTCCCAGCCCCTGACCGAGTCGCATCTCCGCCAGTTCTAAGAAGTTCTCGCTAGTCTTGATCTGTTCCGAGAGCAGTTCCAACCGCGCTCGTTGACTCACCAGTGAGAACCAGGTTTCCGCGATTTGCGCGACTAGTGACATGGCCAAGCTTTCCACTTGGTCACGAGCTGCCAGCTCGTCTGTCCGGGCGGCTCCCAAGCCATTGCCAACCGACTTGAACAAGTCAACTTCGTAACTGGCATTGAGAGAGAGGGGAGAGCTGGGAATGTTGAAAGGCGTCTCCTGGGTCCTGACAACGGCAGCCTGAACGTCCAACGACGGGTAGCGCGCGGCTCCGGCCATGGTTGAAACCGCCTTAACTTGCTCTAACCGCTCCCAGGCCGCTAGTACTTGCAAATTGTCCGAGAGCGCAGCATTCACAAGCTTGTCGAGCTGCGGGTCACCAAAGCTTTGCCACCAACGGTCGGGCAAATTGGCTCCCTCGGCCGAGATACTGTGGAATGAACTCGGAAGCTCGATAGGCGCGTCCGGGTTATGCACGACCTTGTGCGGCGAGCACGCGGGTAGCAGCAAGGCGGCGGCGAGTACCGAGACACGTATTGACGCTGGCAAACGACTCATGATGCGCGCAATCCTCGGCAGAGCAGGTCAATTTGGTTGCTCATAAAGTTGTCCGATTCTATGGTAAATGGCATCTTCTCCATCAGAACACTGGAGCGACTGTAAAACAGCATGGTGCCCATCATCGCCGACCATAGCTGGCTGGCGGTAGTCACTGGATCAAGACCTTTAGCAACCGATCCATCTTCTTGTCCGCGAACAACCGCGCCTGCCATCTGCCGAATTGTGTTGGCGATGGTATCGTGGTGACACTCCACTGCATCACAATCAGCTGGTCTATCGTCAGACGCTATAAAGCCAACCGCAATGCGAAATTGTTTGAGGTCTGAGGACGAAACCTTCACCCAGTGGCTAAGCATTTGTCCCACCATCTCTCGTCCGGTACCCGTTCCAGCAGCGATTTCTACAAAGCCCCGCAAGGTTTCATTGCAAGCCCGATTTGAGAGTTCGACATAGATCTCAAACTTGGATTTGAAGTAGAGGTACAAGGTGCCCTTACTCAACTCGGCCTCCTGTGCAACCTCATCCATGGTTGCACCTTGGTAGCCAGAGCGAAGAAAGACTTGCTGTGCCGCTTGCAAGATATCTTCGCGCCGTCTCTCTTTTTCTTTTTCTCTTCGGGTACTTATGCTCATTTTGTGGACTTACGTACAGTTACTGACTGAAGGTCATCGAATGACTCGTAGTCTATACCGAAATGATGGCGATAGGTCGAGTTTCTTTTCCGCTTTTGATGCACAATCTCGCAACCTGGATTGCCGCCGTGCTTAGTTTCGGCCACTTAAGCGGTATACCCGACACAAAAATGCCCGGTTTTGTCATCGTTCGACGCAGCCAGCTTGTGAAGGAGACCAGGCCCAGGGGTGCTCGGATGGGCTGTAGACAGCGTCAAAAGCAATCGCTTAAAGGTATGTCAAAGACGCGATAATAAGCGACACCGAATTCGATCGCTTCCCTGTGAAAAAAGTCTAGAGTTCGGCTATGTCTGACATCTATATATACGACGCATTGCGAACTCCTCGTGGCCGGGGCAAAGCCGGCAAGGGGGCTCTCAGCGGGGTTCATCCACAAGAGCTGTTGGCGCAGACCTTGAACAAGCTCGTCGAGCGCACGGGAATGGATGCCAAGCTCGTCGAGGATGTCATCGTTGGATGCGTCACCCAGGTTGATGAACAGGGCGCGTGTGTTGCGCGCAATGCTGTGTTGGCCGCAGGTTGGCCCGAGCAGGTTACGGGTACAACTGTAAATCGCTTTTGCGGCTCGGGATCGCAAGCAGTCAACTTTGCCGCGATGGGCATTGGCAGTGGAATGCAGGACTGTGTTGTTGCTGGAGGTGTCGAGTCGATGTCCAGAGTGCCGATGGGCTCGGACTGCGATGGTCATCTCGATGGCAAGAACATGTTGCTTCGTAAGAAAATTTCTATGGTCCCGCAAGGAATCAGTGCGGACTTGATCGCGACACTTGAGGGCTTCTCTAGCGATGATGTCGATGCCTTTGCCTTGTCGTCGCAGCAAAAGGCGGCTACCGCGATTGCAGAGGGACGCTTTGACAAGTCGTTGTTCATGGTAGTGGATGCGGATGGAAATCCTTTGACGGACAAAGACGAGCATCCTCGAGCAGAATCAACGATGGAAAGTCTGTCCGGTCTTAGACGAGTATTCGAAAAGTTCGGAGCAATGAAGGTTGGTCCAAACGGCGAGACCTTCAACGACTTTGCTCTCAAGGTGTACCCGGACGCAAAGGCTATCAATCATGTGCACAGCGCTGGAAACTCCAGTGGCATCGTCGATGGTGCTTGCGTCGTGCTCTTGGGCTCGAAGGAGTTTGGCGAAAAGGCGGGGCTCAAGCCACGAGCAAAAATACGCTCGGCCGCAACCATGGGAGCTGAGCCTGTGATCATGCTCACCGCACCAGCGCCGGCATCACAGTTGGCCTTGGACAAAGCGGGCATGAAGGTCTCCGATATCGATTTGTGGGAAATCAACGAGGCATTTGCGGCGGTCCCATTGCAGACAATTCGCAAGCTCGGGATCGACCCGGCTCGAGTTAATGTAAACGGGGGAGCTATCGCTCTCGGTCATCCGCTTGGCGCGACAGGCGCGATTCTGATCAATACCGCGCTGGACGAACTAGAGCGCACGGGGCAGAGCACAGCTCTCACGACACTATGCATTGGCGGCGGAATGGGCATTGCCACGATCATTGAACGGGTCTAATTGACGGGAAAAGCGCAAATACTGGCGGCTCGGCCAAATCTCGACAGTATTGCGCGGTAGGATTGCCCAGTATGGCACTTCCAATTCGTTCCGCATTGCAGGCGGCTAGCCGTTTTGTAGCTCGCAACCCCTTTTCTGTTTTCACCGTGGCCAAGCACGCCTTGGGATTACGGGTCGCCGTTCCTCTCGACGCCTTGCGCTGGATTGTGGCCAACACACCTCCGTCCAAGAAGGTCCCGACGGATATCAGTATTACGGCCCGAGCTCCTGCAATTCAAGTGGGCGCTACGATCGATCTGATGGGCACAAAGCTTCGCGCTTCTACGACAATTACCGTAGAGGAATTGCGTGTGTTTCCAGAAGAAATGACTGTCCGGCTTCGGCTGCGAGATACCGACTTGAAGGTTCTTGATAGGTCGGAAACTCCAGTCGCTGGTCTGATACGCTCGGGTGCACTCGACTTGTCAAAGCCTGGTAACTTGGTGAAGTTCATGCCAGCCAAGCCGCCGATCTTGGTTGAAGCCAAGGACGACATGTTGGTTTTAGACCTGCTCCAGGTTCCTAAAATCGCGAATAATTTTCGTCTGCGAAAAATTCTGCAACGGGTAACACCTGTGATGAGCATCGCGGCGCTTGGTACCGATGGTGACTTTCTCGTTCTTGGGTTTCGGGCTACCCCGAGCGGTTTGCCTCGAGCACTTGCTGCCGCGCGTAGCTAGGCATTGCTGAGTTGTCCGCTAACGACTCGGTTTAACAGCCGCGTTATTGCGGTAGTTGTCCTATTGGCGTCCTGCGATGGTGGTAGTGAGGCTGCGGAACCCGCAACGCATCAATCGGTAGCTGTCCGGCCCAGTAAGCGAGAGCCGGTTGTCGTTGTTGCTAAAGATGCCAAGCCTGCACCCTTTGTTCTCACCAGATTGCAAAGCAGCGGTGATGAGGGGGCGGCACTGCAAGAGATGCATGCAATCTCAGCGTGGTCTGCCGTGCATCAGCGCCATCGTCTCCTGGGGCGCCGAGGCGAGGTTGGCTGCGTCTTCGGCACATTGGTGGAGATCGAGGGAACGCTTCGCTTGGTCGATGAAAATACCGGACAAGGTGCCTTGGCCATTGCGGTGCGCCTGCCCGAGAATAGCGAGTTTCCACTGCCCCAACGCGTGGTCATCGAGGGCGCTTGGACGGTCGCCAGCGAGCAATGGATCTGGCAAGCGAACGCAGTACAGGGCTTGTCCGAGAGCGATTCCAACACGGATTTTGATGTTGAACCGGGGCTTGAGCCGCGGAAGGAGCCGCCCCCTCGAAAGATATTTTCGCCATCGGGAATCACCAGAGAAGGAGCAATTGCCTTTCGTGTTTTGCGTCCGCCCAAGCGGGCTGGCGATGGCTGGCTGATTGCGGACGATTTCGGCGGCCCCGCAGTCGCTCGACTTCTTTTGCCTGGTGAAAAGGTGTCATACGGCAATCAATCCGCGATATCAGTCGATGAGCAGTGGAAGCTAGAGCGTGGAAAGCGCTACTGGGTTGAAATCAGGCGTTTTCGTGCTAGAATCCTAGGGGTTATACCTACATTCCACGCCACTTCCCTACCTTCGGTATATCGAGGCAAATCGCTTCAAACTAAGCAAAATTAGGTGTAGTCAAGAAGGCGATATGTTGCCTAGTATGCGCGCATGGGGCGAATTTGGGATGTGCGGCATGCCGTGCTGGCAATGTTCATTTGTATTACGTGGAGTTCTCTTGCTGATGCGCAAGAGAATCCAGGGGTAGTGCAAGAGGATAAATCGGTTGTAGTTATTATCGACTCTGGAACAGCCGATTTGATTTTGGAATCATCTGTCCGGGCAACGACAGAAGCAAGGTTGGCGGAGAGAGGCTATTCGATTGTTGAGAATGTACGAGTTGCGGGGGACAAACCAGCGCGCCTCTTGGCCTGCTCGGGGCAAGAGCCATGCATAGTAGAGGTTCTCTCGGGCATTCCGGCTGCATTCGTCGTGTTTGCATCCATGCGGAGCGATGAACAAGACGGCAGAGTGAGCTATAAAATTGTCGCCCGGACATTCGAGGTCAGTACGGGGCGCGTTGTCGCCAGAATCATGAAGCGTTGTGAGGCATGTAAGGATGAGCTGGATTTGGCGCCATTCTCGGGTGTCGTAATTGATGCATTGTTGGACGAAATGGAGCGTTCGAAAGAACCTACTCAAGATGTACCGGCTGACACGGACAATTCAGAAAAATTCCAGGCTGTTGATGTTTCCCAAAAAACGGTCGGTGTGGAGAAGGCTGTTGGTCATGCCGAGACTGGATCACGACGATCGATCTTACCCTATGTTGCAATTGGTGGCGGTATCTCGGCTCTTGGCACTGGTGTGGCGCTTCTCTTGCTTGACGGGCCCGTGATTGAAAATGGGCTCAGACAACCTGAGGAGCGAGCCACAAAATTGGGTGGCTACCTATTTATGGGTGCTGGCGGAGCACTCTTAGGCGTCGGCGCTTGGCTACTGATAACGCAATCTAGCGACGCAGAATCTGATTCTATGGTTGTTATCGCGCCCAGTAGCTCGGGAGCAAAACTTCTTTGGCGGGGGAATTTCTGATGCATTCGTATTCATCTATCTCTAAGACAGTGTTGGTATTGGCCAGCAGCCTCTATCTCGCATGCACAAGGCCGGACGCGCTCTTTTGCGAAAGTTCAACTGATTGCACAGACCCGGCGCGCAGTTTTTGTGATGTAGGAGGCGCGTTTGCGGCCTCGGACGGTGTGGGTAATACCTGCATTGTAGACCCCAGCGGCGTGCCACCGGTTGATGCAGGCCCAGGTGATCCCGATGCAGCAATCGTGGTTCCAGACGCTACTGTTCAATGCACCGTGTCCGGAGATTGCTCGGCATCGCTACCGATTTGTTCGGACGACATGTGCGAGGCTTGTACCTTTGGCACAGCCGGAGATAGCGATTGTCAACTAAGAGATAACACCGCTCCCTTTTGCCATAGTAATGGCACCTGTCGCGAGTGTATCTCGGACAGCGGATGTAGTGGAAATGCACCCGTATGTGATGACTCCGGCGTTTGCGGTGCTTGCGTTGATGATGACGAGTGTGCGTCCGGCGCATGTGGCGATGTTGGATCGTGCGTGCCTACTGGCTCGATTGTGTATGTAGACTCTGCTGGTCAAGACAGCAATACCTGTGGAAACTCGCAAGCATCCGCGTGCAAGAACCTCAGTGGTTTGCAGGGCGCAATTGCCAAGGTCGCCTCAGGCAAAACACATCTTGTGATGGCTCCGGGAACCTACACAGAGCCACAGCTTGTGGTCTTTGTTGGGAAAACGGTGAAAGTCGTCGGCCATGGAGCGCAAATTGTTGCACCGAGTCTCAATGGGCCTGCGTTGGCAGTGGGGTTCAGCTCTGATCTCGTATTGAGCGACGTCACGATTCTTGGTGGAACCGGAGGAGTTGTCGGGGCGGGCATCGATTGTACCGGGGCTAACTTGCGGCTTGTCAACGTTGTTGTGTCCGGCAGCGAAGCGTCTGGGATTGATGCGCTAAACTGCGAGTTGCGTGTGGAGAACTCGGAGATTAGCAATCATTCAGCAGAAGGGATGACGATCTCTGGTGGCACGGTTACGCTTCTTGACACAAAAATCGAGGACAACGGAAAGCGTGGTGCATATCTACTCAACTCCGTACTTCACGTGGAGCGCAGCAGATTTTTCAGTAACACCTTGGGAGGCCTGCGAATTGAGAACTCCTCGTTCCATATGGAAAGTACTGAGGTCGTCAACAATGGGAATCTCATGTCGGGCGAAGTCACCCGGAGAACGGGAGGTATTGTAATTCGAAATGGAGTCTCAGCCTTATCTCCACAAGAACTCTTTCATTGTACGGTGGCTGGAAATGTAAGCCCTAACTTTGACATTGCCAGTGCTGGGGTCGACTGTGGTGTAATCCCTCTTCTAAACACCGTCGATATCAACAGCAGTATCGTTGTGGGCAATCGAAAGAACAACATGGCGTCCAGTCCGGTGCAGGTTACGAGTAGTTGCCAGGTTCGCTTTTCTGCGGTCACGGGTATTGGCGAGAACATGGGCAACATCTCAGAGTTGCCAGACTTTGTGGGTTCTGTCGGAGGCAACTATCACCTCAATGTTGGTTCTCCTGGTACTGGTGCTGCGGATCCAAGCAGTACAGTAACGACAGACATTGATGGCGATGTCCGACCAGCAACTGGCAAGGACATGGGCTCGGACGAAGTCTAGGGATCGGACATCTAGGCTTCCGGCTACGGCTTCCACGTCGCACGGATCGTGTGGGTCTTGCCGGGCTTTATTGTAAACTTGAAGGATTTCGGCTTGTCCGAGAAGTCGCTGCGCAACTTAACCCGGTGGCGCCCGCTTGATATTATCTCGTTCCGCGGAGTCGAGCCGAGTTTTTTGCCGTCGAGATATACAATCGCCCACGGGGAGGACTGTACAACTAAGGTTGCTGTGCCTCGACTCTGGGACACTGGCTTCCTCGCTTTGGTTGTCTTAACGGGGTTACGAACTGCGGCATCGGGCGCAGCTTCTACCTTTTCTGCAGCTACGGCATCTGTTGCGATTTGGGCAACGACAGGCGCAGCATCTACCACGAGCACTCTGGCGTCCGGAACTGCGGCATCTAGGACAAGGGAGGCGCTCACGACAGCCGCGTCCGAAACGGATTTGACCGGACTGGAAACTGCGGCATTTTCGACTGCGGCACTTTCGACCAAGGACGGCCCTTGGGACTCAGATGCATCTGAGTTGCCGTTCTGTAACCTTTGAGTCCAGAGCGTAAATCCGATCGCACCGACGAGAACTACGCCAACGCCGGCAATCCACGGCATCTTGTTTGACTTAGGAGACTGAGAACTATTCCCATTCGGGAGTTTGACGAGTGAGGTCGCCGCGACCGCAGTAGAAGGCCTACGAGCCCGAGACGAAGCTGCCTGTTCCGCCGCATTGAAGAACGCTTGCATCGATTGAAATCGCTCGTCTGGCTCCTTTTGTAGGGCTTGGGCGACGACATGTCCCCAGGCGGGTGCCAAGTCGCTACGGGTTTGATGCAGGTTG
>JAESTW010000184.1 GCA_016763395.1 Kofleriaceae bacterium | reverse complement strand
GAAGTCGAGCGAGTTGTCGTTCGATTCGCAGGCGACTCTGGCGACGGAATGCAGTTGACCGGCACCGAGTTCACCAAGGCGGCGGCTCTTGCAGGCAATGATATCTCCACATTCCCGGACTTTCCGGCAGAGATTCGAGCTCCCGCGGGAAGCATCGCAGGCGTCTCCGGATTCCAGTTACATTTCTCTTCCTCAGAAATTCACACACCCGGTGATGCTCCGAACGTACTTGTCGCGATGAACCCTGCGGCACTTAAGGCCAACATCGACGACCTCCTCCCCGGTGGCACTTGCTTCATCAACATTGGCGCATTCAGCAAGGGCAACCTCAAGAAAGCGGGCTACGAAAGCAATCCAACCGAAGATGAAGGACTGCTGAGCAAATACGAAGTTCACCTAGTGGACATTAACAAGCTCGTTACTGCAGCGCTTGCCGAAACCAGCCTCTCCTCGAAGGACAAGGGACGTTGCAAGAACTTCTTCGCCCTCGGCCTTATGTGCTGGCGTTACGAGCGCGACACCGAGCCACAGTATGCAAACATACGAGCCAAGTTTAAGAGAAAGCCTGAGCTCGCGGAGGCAAACGTACTGGCCTTCAAGGCGGGTTTCCACTACGGCGAAACCGCAGAAGTCTTTCAAACGACCTATAAGGTACGTCCTGCCACATTTAAGCCTGGTAAGTACCGCAACATTACAGGTAACGAAGCCATCGCTCTTGGCATGGTTGCCGCCGGACAACTGGCCGAGCTTCCCGTGCTCTTCAGTGGCTACCCCATTACTCCAGCCTCGTCCATTTTCCATTACCTCTCCAACTACAAGAACTACGGAGTCACAACCTTCCAAGCGGAAGACGAGATTGCCGGCGCCGGTGCAGCATTGGGAGCAGCCTATGGCGGTGCAATCGGCGTAACAGCGTCTTCTGGTCCCGGTATTTCTCTCAAAAGCGAAGTCATCGGTCTGGCAGCCATACTCGAACTTCCCCTAGTAATATTGAGCATCCAGCGTGGCGGTCCATCGACCGGACTTCCGACCAAGACTGAGCAGAGCGATCTCTTTCAATCTCTCTACGGACGCAACGGTGAGTGTCCGATTCCCGTCATTGCCGCTCGGACACCAGCCGATGCATTTGCTTGTACCATCGAAGCAACGCGCATCGCACTGAAGTACATGACACCAGTCATCCTCTTGAGCGACGGCTTCATCGCCAATGGTACAGAACCCTGGCTCTTGCCCAAGGTCGAAGACTTGACACCATTCCCAACCAAGCACCACACCGAAGCTGAAGGTTGGATGCCCTACAAGCGCGACGAGGACTCGCTCGCTCGCAAATGGGTGATTCCGGGTACCAAAGGCCTGGAACACCGTGTTGGTGGCCTAGAAAAAGACTTTCTCACCGGTAATGTCTCTTACGACCCGGACAATCATCAGCGTATGTGTGATGTCCGAGCCGAGAAGGTTCGTCGAGTGGCACAAGAATGCGGTGAGCTAGAACTCAGCGGTGAAGAGTCTGGCGATGTTCTGGTTGTGGGTTGGGGCGGAACCTTCGGCTCGCTTCGCCAAGCTACTGGCGTATTGCAAGAACAGGGCAAAAAGGTCAGCCACGTTCATCTGCGCTTCATCTGGCCATTCAATCCCAAACTTGAAGCGCTCACCAAGAACTTCAAGCACGTTCTTGTTTGCGAACTCAATAACGGACAATTGCGATCCCTTCTTCGCTCAGAACTTCTCGTAGACGCCAAAGGCTTCAACAAACTTCAAGGAAAACCCTTCAAGGTCGCCGAAATCTGTAACGCTGTAACGGAGCTACTCTAATATGACTCAGAAATTGAAACGCAAAGACTTTGTTAGCGACCAAGACGTCCGTTGGTGTCCTGGCTGCGGCGACTACGCCATTTTAGCGTCCGTACAAAAGCATCTCGCCGAGTCAGGTGCGACGCCAGAGAACACCGTATTCGTCTCGGGAATTGGCTGTTCTAGCCGTTTCCCCTACTACATGAATACCTATGGTTTCCACTCGATCCACGGCCGTGCACCAGCGATTGCCTCTGGCCTCAAGCTCGCCAATCCCAAACTTGATGTCTGGGTAATCACGGGCGATGGCGACGCTCTCAGTATCGGTGGCAACCACCTCTTGCACGTTCTGCGGCGCAACGTGAACTTGAACATCATCTTGTTCAACAACAAGATCTACGGTCTTACTAAAGGCCAATACTCGCCAACCTCAACCGAGGGAACGAAATCTCCGACAACTCCATTCGGCAGCATCGATTACCCGATCAATCCCATCGCATTTGCCATGGGTGCCGGCGGTGCCTTTGTCGCTCGCGCTATCGACGTAGACGCAAAAGGACTCGGCGCAGTTCTAAAACGCGCCCAAGAGCACGACGGAACTTCTCTCATCGAAGTCATGCAAAACTGTCCGATCTTCAATGACAATGTCTGGGACAAAGTTACTGACCGGAAAACTGCTACTGACCATCAGCTCGTACTCGAAGATGGCCAGCCTCTGCTCTTCGCCAAGGGAACCAAGGGCATCCGCTTGGGCCCCGAACTCACCCCTGAGGTCGTAGAAGTTGGTGAAGGCGAGGGCAAAGTCGCTCTGGGAGAAATTCTCATTCACCGCGAAAATGGCAGTGCCACCTACCACGCAATGTTAGCCAACTTCTGCTCGCCCGAGTTCCCCGAACCAATCGGAGTTCTCAAGCAAGTACCACGAGCCTCGTACAACGATTTGGCTCACGCACAAGTTGCACAAGTGGTCGCCGACAAGGGCAAGGGCGACCTCGAGTCGCTTCTCAACTCGGGCATGACCTGGACCGTTGGTGAAGACGGCCGCCCAGAGTAAACACCCAACAGTACATAGCGAATGGTTGGTAGTCGATGCTGCCAACTTTCGCGTAGCCAACACCTCGCCCTGATAACGACTGTTGGCCAAAAGCAGAGGTTGCCCCAACCTCATTCCCCCTGTTTAACCTGTTTTCGTACTAGGATTCTCCCCATGATTAAGTCTGCTCTCCTAATTAGTCTTTTAGCGCTCTCAGCCAACTCTTGCGTGGTTGGAGCCCCTCCTGGTTTCAGTTCGGGTGATTTGTGGACCGTTCCGCTGGTCGCGCCTCTTGAGAACGGACAATTTCTAGTCCCTGTTTCGATTCATGGTGAGGGGCCTTACCTCTTTCTCGTTGATCCGGACGCACCTGAATCCAGCATCAATGTCAGCATCGCCAATGGCCTCAAACTGCGTGCTGCACGCAGCGAAATCACGATGAGAACCGAGCGGCCAACCGAAGAAGATCACATCGTAAGGGTTGGTGCTGTTCTGATTAACAAAATGACCATAGGCACTCTCAGTGTCCGGCGCATGCAGATCCGTGTTCACAATGACAACACCTACTGGGTAGGCGGACGTCGTGTCGATGGAGTTCTCGGACGAGACATCATCGCCGACTCACTGATCTATCACTTCGATCGAGATCAGGGCATGTTGTACATTGCGACTCAGGGCAATCTAAAAGTCCCAGAGAACGCAAAAAAACTCTCCTTTACCCAAAGTTACGGCACCCTACGCCGCTACTTGGCCGAGATGAAAATCAACCAAAAGCATAGCGTATCATGCACATGGATTTGGGCGCGCCAAGTTCCATGCTGTGGCCTGAGCTTTCTCGGAAATTCAAGCTGCCCAAAATCCCAGCAAAGTTCAGTTTGGTTGACGAGTACGGCTCCCGGCGCCAAGTGGCAATTGGCAATATTGCCGGACTCGTCGGCACAAAGAAGATCGAGGCCAGCGCCATCGTAGTCATTCCCTATGCAGACAAGCGACTTGAGCATGAGGACCTCGACGGAGTCATCGGACAAAACTTTTGGTCCAAGTACAACGTAACGGTAAATTGGCACCAAAAGAAGTTCTGGCTACAAGATCGAAATCCCGATTTGGCGGCCAACGCTGCCGCGCGATTGAGCCGATGGGGCAGCGACTTGGACAGTTGCGAGAACCCTGCCTGTGTTGTAGTGACGATGAAAGTCGACAACGCGCCCACCAGCCAAGCGCCAGGCACTGTTCCCGCCAATGATCCGGTCGTGCCCACTCAAACGATAGAAGCACCACCCGCCACGGCACCGGACAGCACAAACCTTCCTGGCTTCACTGCACCGACGACCGCACCCACTGCAGTCGCTATCGCGGTAGCAGCGCCAGCTGATCCGCAATACTCCCTAACCATCGAGCGCGAGCACCACGGTCTTGAGTTTGCCTACGACGTCGTCGTGGCTGCGGTTGACGAAAACGGAAAATCTCTCGCCCTGCCAACCTTTCTAGTCAGTTTTCAAACCGGAGTGAAGTCGCTCTCATTGCCAGCTCTGAGCCCGACCTATGCCGACGCAGCAGGCTTTGTCGTGATTGACATGACTCCGATTGGGACTCTCGGTTGCCAGGGTGCAAAATGTATCTATAAGCAGTCCGTGCAGTGGTAGGCTTATGAGTGTGCCGCGCACCTTACTCATCAGCCTCGCCCTTCTTGGCGGCGTGCTCATTGGGCAGTTGAGTGCCGGCTGTGGCGAAGTTCGCAGCCAACAATGCGAAACGGTGTGCCGACAAGAAGCGACTTGCGCAGAAGAGCGAGAAAATGCGGGTACGAGTTATCCGTACGACAAAGATGAGTGCATTGCTGCCTGTGTTGCCCTTGAGAGGGACGTTGAAGGAAAGATCTTCGTACAGCACCATGTTGAGTGCGCCCACCAAGCGACAACCTGCAATCAACTCCTGCTCTGTCGCGGGCAATAACGCAATAGCCGCGACGGAATGATACAATAG
>JAESTW010000183.1 GCA_016763395.1 Kofleriaceae bacterium | reverse complement strand
GGGCGCTTTCGCTTTCCATTGGACATTGCCGCTCAAATCGCAGTGTCAGTTTGCGTAGAATTCTTAGGGGCGCATGATTTGCCGAAATCCGTGATTTTCTGTACCTTCGACACAGCGGCTACCGATGCGATGCAGGCCGCTATTTCTGCCAATACCTGTGAATAGCATTGTTGCCGCAGCAGACTCTGAGCCGGAGGAACTGTTGCCGACGCTCACCCGCAGCCGCAACAATATAGCTCGGCGCCACGAACTTGAAGGTGGCTACCTCACTAGTGAATGCGCGCACTGCTGTGGTATTATTGTTATATGCCGGAACGAAGAAAACGCCTAAGCGCGAAACTTGACGAAATCAACGAACACTTGGAAGCCGAACCCGTTGAGTCGGAGAAAGCGGAGTCACTTCAGAACGCGATGGGCACATTGCGCACTGCTGTGGAAGCAGAGTCGGACGACGAGCACGAAGAGCTTGCGCAAGTGTTTGGCGATGCAGCACTCGAGTTTGAAGTGAGTCATCCAAAACTTACAAGCGTACTCAACCAGATCAGCCAGATACTGGCTGGCGCTGGCATTTAGCCTCAATGTGACAAAAGCCTGGCGGCATAAACCGCCAGCGCTCGCTAGCGGCGGCGCAGAATCACAATCGTGTCGAGATCGTCTTCACCCAATTCGATCTCCTCGTCGGCCTGATAGTCGAAGTTGTGTGTTGCCACATGTTCAAGTTCCGAACACTTACGAATAAGTCGTAGAAACTCATCTCGGCTATAGGTCCGAAACATCCACTCGCTTTCCATCGCTGCGGTCCTTGTGGGCATAGTAACGGTCATTCTTGCCCGAATCTTCTCAAGCCGGCTCTTGTGATCGGGCGGCCAGCTGTCGATTCGGCAATGAACCTTGGTTCGGCCCCGAGCGCCGCTCCATTCTTCCCGGTCTTTGCGGCGATCCTCATATTCGGTGAGATGAAATCCCAGGGCGTAGATACCGCCAGGTTTGAGCGCTGCTGCAACCGAACGCAAATGTCCGAGCGCCTGGGCTTCTGTTAACAAATACTTGAAACTGCTCACCAAGCAGAAGGCGAATTCGTAGCGCCGCGTTGTTTTGAAGCTGGCCATGTCATCAACCCAAATGTCGCCGGATAATCCCTTGCGACTCATTCGCTTCTGTGCAAAATCAACCATGTCCGGACTCAGATCGAAACCATCGACATGAAAGCCTCGACGCGCAAGCCCCTCAACCAGGCGGCCACTGCCACACGCCGGTTCGAGCATCCTGCCTTTCGAAGAGAAACCGTGACTCTCGTACAGATCTGCGAGAAATGCGATTTCCTGCCTGTTCAGGCTAGAGAAGACTAGATCGTAATAGCGCGGAAGCTTGTACCAATCGATGGCTTCGTAGTGTGTGCTCACCCGCGTTGTATATCTCATCTCGACGCATCAAGCCCTTTTTCGATAGGCCAGCTCTAAAAGGTTTTCTTAGAGTCGAGCAAGATCGTCACCGGTCCATCATTGACAAGCGCAACCTGCATGTCCGCCCCGAATCTGCCCATCGCAATCTTGCCAATTCCAGCCTCTCTCATTCGCTCCAAGGCGCCCAGGTAGAGCTTTTCAGCAGCAACAGGTTCCATCGCTGCCATGAAGGAAGGGCGTCTGCCTTTGCGTGCATCGCCAAAGAGAGTGAACTGGCTAATACCGAGAATCTCGCCACCGACATCGAGGCAGGAGAGATTCATCTTGCCATTGTCGTCACTGAAGATTCGCAGGTTGACGATCTTGTCCACCAAGAGTTTGCAGTCAGCTTCCGTGTCGCCCTCGCCGGCCGCGATTAGCACCATCAAACCCGCTCCGATTTCCCCCAAAAGCTCGCCATCGACTCGTACGCTGGCTTCCAATACACGTTGAATCACTGCTCTCATGCGGCCACTCTATCGAGAAGGTCTGTGTAATTGCCCGAAATGACGGACGCAATCGATAAAATTCAATCGCGAGCAACCGCAGTCGATTCATCGGAGTCCCACCGCCATACAGCAATCGCTGGAAATACGAGCAGAAGTGGATTCTAAGTTCGTGCCCCACCTACTTCCTCGGTACAGTGCCGCCTCTCATGTCTCTCCGAATTTCACTCTTTGCAAGCCTAGTTCTATTCGCCGCTGCCTGCGGTGACGAGATTGGCGACGAATGTGCGCTGAGCACAGATTGTTCCCCAACGGGAAACCGAATTTGTGACACGACGAGCCCCGGCGGCTATTGCACTGTACTCGGATGTGACGTCGGAACTTGCCCGGACGAAGCCGTCTGTGTACGCTTTTTCCCGGTTACCGAAACCAACCGACTCTGCGATCCTGCGGCAGAGGACCGGACAGAAAACGCTTGTACTTCGGACGAAATTTGTACACTCGCTGGAGCCTGCGCTCCTCGGAATAGTGAAGTCCGATTTTGCATGAAAACCTGCGGTGCTGGCGATGATTGCCGCAGCGAATACGAGTGCCGAACCGAAGCGCTCATGATTGAGCACGGCGGAGAGCCTGTTCCTGCTGCCGGCGAAAGCACCGGTTCAAATCTCCAGCGTTTTTGCGCGCCCGCCCCTGTATCCGAATAGTCCTCGATGCGAACTTTTCGCATTGTGCTGGTACTGGCTTGCGTCGGTACATCCCAGGTCGTGTCAGCATCTCCACTGGAGCTGTACGGCTTTGGCTCGCGTTCGTCCGCTATGGCAGGCGCTGGAGTCGCTACCTGCACCAGCTTTGATTGTGTTTTCCTAAACCCAGGGAGATTGGCAAGACAACGGCGCAAGACGCTATCTGCTGGCTATTCATACGGTGATTTGAATCTCACCATCAATGAGAAAAAATCGAATTCGGAGAATACCCAGGCAACAACCTTTGGCGTAGTCGTGCCACTCAAACTTGGCGCTTCCCTAGCGGACCGGGTCACCTTGGGCTTGGGCATGATGGTACCTCGCAACGCGATTGCGCGAGCTCGTTCACCAGAAGTGGGGACGCCAAGTTTCGCATTGCTTGACTCTCGATCGGAGATTGTTGGTATACAATTGGCTCTCGGGTACGCTTGGAACGAACATGTAGGTTTCGGAGTTGGCGTACTTGTGTCCGGTACTCTTGCCGGACGAATTCTGGTCGATGTGGACGGGGCAGGGCGATTCATTACCCGCTCCGAACAAGAACTCAAAAGCAACTTCACTCCAGTACTGGGAGCCAGCCTGGAGAGCTCGGACAAGGTTGGAGCTGTCGCACGTCGTCGGTATGGCATTAGTGTACGAGGCGCGGCTGAGGCTGGATACGACATTCAGATCGACAACAATCTGGCGGCTCATCTACCTCTAAGTTTGCCGCAATTACTGGTTGTTGGTGCGCCGCAATACGATCCAGCGTCCATCATACTTGAGTTCGGCTACCAAGCGACGCCGGAGCTTGGGCTAGAGTTTCAGCTCGACTACAAACGGTGGAGTGCATTCCCTTTGCCGACGGAGAACCCGATTGAACGGGGTGATGATTTGGCCGGCGCGGATTTCCATGACACGGTGGTCCCCCGAATGGCAGTGGAGTGGTTGTCCGGACCGGTTGGCGCGCAATTCGCGTTGCGAGCAGGGTATTCTTTCATCTATTCACCTGCTCCAGAAATGACCGGACAGGCGAGCTTGCTAGACAACCACAGGCACGTAGGCAGTGCTGGCCTTGGGATCTCTTGGCCCGAGGCAAGCCACGGACTTCGCATTGAAATGTGGGTGCAAGAGCATCGCCTACTGGACCGAAACCACGAGAAAACTGATCCGGCGTCCGAGCTGGGAATAATTCGCAGTGAAGGGAATATACACATCGGCGGAATGAGTGTGGGAGTGGACCTATGAAAAAGGCCAGCCTATGCGCCATTGTTCTATTGTGTGGCACTTCGGTAGTCGCGAGCGCAAACCCATTGGATATGTTCGGTTCCGGAGCCAGAGGAGCGAGCATGGCAGGGGCGCAAACCGCAGCGACCAACGATGCAAGCGCCAACTTCTACAACCCCGCACTCTTGGCGACGATCGATGGAACCGAAATAGACATCGAATACCGCTATGCTGTGCCCCGGCTACGTCTCAATGGCAAAGACCTAGGAGTAGATGTTGCGC
>JAESTW010000182.1 GCA_016763395.1 Kofleriaceae bacterium | reverse complement strand
TCGACCCGCAAAATGGCCCCTCGAGGGCACTCGTGCACGCAGTTGGAGTATTGGTGGCCACGGCAGAGGTCGCACTTAATGGCCTTCTTGGTGATGCCGTCTTTCTGGTCCTTCTCGGGCAGGGGCATCATCGAGATATTGCCGTGGGGGCACTTGCGAGCGCAGTTGTCGCAGCCGATGCAGTTGTCGTTGATGCCGACATCGCCATCGGGAAAACGCTGAATTGCGCCGGTCGGACAACCGATCATACACTCGGGGTCGCGGCAGTGGCGACAGGAGGCAGGCACCAAGATGTGCTGTTGCCGCTTGGACTCAAGAGATGTTCTGCGCTCGAAAATTGGGCCGCGGCGAGCCAGGCGGGTGTGGCCATGTCGCGAGTCGCACGCGCGAACACAGTTGCCGCAGCGAACGCAGCGATCGAGGTTGATGATGAGGAGGGATTCCGCCCGGGCGCCGTCTTTGAGCATGTTGGCGGCGAAACCCATGACCGTATTGCTATCGGCGCTCGTGTCGTTGCCCATCACGCTCTTGCCGAACTTTGCGTGAATTTCTGGAGCGATCTGTTCAAGCTCATCGAAGAGCGCGCGATCGAGGTAAATCATCTCGACCTGACCGAGTGCAACCAGGTCGTATGTGCGGCAGCTGGTGTCGCCAGCACCGACCAAGTCGTCCGGATTGAAGTAGGCGAGAATCGATAGGTCGCCACTGGAACTGGGTCGTACAGCCTTGAGCACGCCATCTTTGACGATCATCACCGTGTCGGCAGCATCCCCGAGTCGGCAGACAAGCTCGTTGCGCGCGAACTTGCGCATGGTTGCGCCCAATATGAGCGCTGCGAGTTTGTCTGATGACAAGAGACCAAAGAAGTTGTGTATGCTGAGGTAATTTAGGATGGCGCGGTGGTGGTAAATCGCCTCGAGGTCGGCGAGAACGTTCTGATAGCGGCGGGTGAGGAGCTCGAAGCGGCGTTTCTCGATTTCGAGAAGCGTGGACGACTGCTCGCTGCGCACCGTCGCCGAGCGCTGCCCGCGGCCGAGAAGCGCAAACTCTCCGAAGAATTCACCCGGCTGCCCAAGAGTTCCTAAGAATTTTTTGGAGCCGTCGTCCAATTGCACAGAAATCGATAACGCTCCGCTCATGACGATGAACATGGAGTGACCGAAGTCGCCTTGCTCCACAACGGCCTGGCCTGGCTCATACGTGCGCACCACCGAACTCTCTAGAAGCGCTTCGAGATCGTGCTCATCTACGCCCGCTAAAAACGGCACGCGCCGCAATAGTTCAGTTTGTAGGCTTCCGCCGCCCCCGTGCATCTCGGATACAGCCATCGTCCGGTGCGACGATATCATAGGTGGCCGCCTGTCGCGCTTCATTCCAGACTAAAGCTGTGCCTATCATGCCAGTCTCAAAAGCAAAGCACATGCTCTACCTCCTAATCGGCATTGGCGCGCTCGCCATCCTCGGAATCTCCGCCCTGGCTATGCGTCACCTTGCTGACGAGCCAAACCAAGACTGGCTCGACCTAGCAAGACAACGCGTGGCGACCTTGAGCAAGCTCCAGGCGACCATTGGCAGCTACGGCCCATCGGAGTCCCACCAGCCCGCCTGCGACCACGAGAGAGCCGATGAGGTTTGGCAGGCGCTCGAACGCGGCAATGCTAGCAAAGCCCTCGAAATTGCCGAAGAGGCGATGGCGACATCTAGGGATAACCCTGAGGCGCGACTCCTACTGGCAGCCGTACTCCTCGCCAAGGGTGACCTCGCCGCCGCCGGAGCTCAGGTTGTGGCCGCCGAGTCCTTGGGAGCCAAAGGCTCAGCGGCGGTCTACCTCTCGGGCCGCATCGAAATTGAGCAGCATATCGACACCATCGCAGCGTCTTCCGCATCTCATGGTGGCGAGCTCCTCATGCCTGCCGAACTCCTGGCCCTCGACCTTCACCTGCGACTGGGCAAGAGCGGAGATGCCAGCGCTCTGTGGATGCCCGGCCAAGGGCAAGTAAGCCAAGAGCAGGCCCGTGACTTTGTGCTCGTGCACTTTGGCACCTACTACCGCATCCTCGGCAAGCTTCTCGACATCACCGCGAAAGAGCCCTTTGGCGACGGGCTCTACCAGGTTGGTCGGCTCGCCATCAAGTGCGGATTCTCGGAGGATGGAGCCGAGTTCCTAGCATCCCTCGAAGAGAGCATGGTCGGCAGCGCCTACAAGAAACAGTACGAGCACGTCATGGCAACGCTTCGAGGAGAGAAGCCGGTGTCCGAGGAAGTCAAGAGTCCAAGCGGCAAGAAGGTCGTTAAGCTCAAGGTGCTCAACTAGCGCTGCGAAACAACGCAGCAGCCAGGCTCACGAATCGGAGAGCACCGATTGATGTCCTGGAACAGTTCTTAGTACAATCTCCGTCAGCACTACGAGAAATTCGGAATAGTGGAGCGTCGTCCGGCCTTTGTTAATATCATATTGAGGCTAAACCACACAATTAAATGTGTTTAGCTGTAGGCTTACTTTACTTTGGTATTCACGTTCGGTCAAATAGGGTATGCCCCCGTGTTATCCCCATGGAATCTCTCCTAGTGCCACGTGCCCGCGTTGCCTCGCTCTACAAAACGCAAAGCTGATTGTAAATCATGTGTACATTGGCAGAGGACCAGTAAAACCCCCAGACCTTTTTAATATTCTAACCTGGGTGAGTATCGGCGCTACGGTGAACATCTATGTCGCCAATCCGGACAAGAGACCAGACGAGGAACAGCATACGTATGCGTCGTTGTTCAACCTCAAACACGTTGTGAATGATAGCGTCTCCATAGGATACGACGTTGGCACATTGTTGTTCTCCGCGTACAGGATCATTGAAGGTTGTAGTCAGGGGGTGGCGAATCACGTGAACCTAATCAACTTGCCTAGAGTCTTGGCTCACCACGACGACTTGGTAGCGGATACGTTGGTGCGTCCTACGACGGGATGGAAAACTGGGATTCTGAAATTCCTGGACGGTATGGGCGAATGGTGGCCCAGCGGCGCCTGGAACGAAGAAATACTGCAAAGATTATTCACCGTCGTCGATGCGACGAAGTTCTACCTGGCTGCCACGAGACAGGGGCTTGTGTGTGACATGAAGGTTGCGCCAACTCCTTTCTTTTGGAACTACGAAGAGAACATACGCACCCAGTTTATCTCCTACCAGCGTGGCAATGCTGCTGCGACAGGTTTTGAGAATCAGCTCAGTGGGTCGATGTGCGAAGGAACCGATTTGCGCCTGATTTACGCAACGAAAGGAGCAAATTTTGGGGACGGATTCGGTAGCAAGACGGTGGTACAGAACGCCAGGGCTTTCGAAAAGATAACGGCAATACACGGGGTTGGGATGCAACAGCTTGCCAAGAAAAGACTCGGAGTCGATTCAACCAAGCTCGGAGGAAGGCGAGTCGCTGATCCTGATCCTGGCGGATGGTCTGGCCCAGTATGCGTCTTTAAGCACCCCAAAGATCAGAGTTGGCTAGGAAGAACACTATCCGAATCCGAGAAGAGTCGCGCCAAGAGGGACATCAATGCCATGGCCAGTGACGCGCTGAAGATGTGCAGTCGAGAAACGGCATTGCACAGACTGCTTCAGCCTGATCTTCTCAAGGTAATGAAGGAACTCCCAAAGCTCTCATTTTTCAATATATACGCGTAGTCGCGACCCCGGCGAGCTAGACGTCAGTGGCAACGCCATGCATGGCGTTGCGCAAACCATCTTCGACGAAGCAAAAGCGCGCTTCGCGAAGACAGTTGCCTTAATCGCTAGTTACTCGACAATGCATGCTGCGTCGCAGCCGTCGCCCGCAACCGTGTTTCCGTCGTCGCAGGTCTCGCCGCCATCAACAAATCCGTTTCCACAAACGCCAGCTGCTTCACAGGTGTCCGGGGTCTCATTTGTGTCACAAACACCGGATGCGCACGAAGCGTCTCCGTTGGCGCTGCAGTCGGAGGTGTTGGCGAGGTTGTCGACAAAGCAGGTGGCTGAGCAGCCATCACCAGAAACGGTGTTTCCGTCGTCGCAAGTCTCGCCGACATCCATAGTCCCGTTGCCGCAAGCGCCCGCTGCTTCGCAGGTGTCCGGGGTTTCAGTTGTGTCGCAAACGCCGGATGCGCAAGAGGCGT
>JAESTW010000181.1 GCA_016763395.1 Kofleriaceae bacterium | reverse complement strand
TTCTAAGGCTTGGCGGGCTTCGACTTTACCCGATTGCATGCCCAGCACCCGTCGGTACAGCGATTCGGTTTCCCTGAGGCGACCTTGTTTGCTGCGTATGTCCGCGACTCGCATAAGCAGCTGAGCTGCTCCTTCCGCGGAACCAGCAGTTTCCGCTGTTCGTTCGTACATTTGCGCTAGCCTATCCCATTCACCATGTGTACTGGCGAGCTGAGAGAGGCGGTCGTGTGTCTCGGCAAATGTAGGAAGTGCGCGCAGTGCAGTTGCGAGCACGTCGAATGCCCGGCCGACCTCCTTGGCGCCATTCTCCCATGCCTCGGCTGCCAAGTAGCGCCAGCGTAGATTCTCGGCATCGCTGCTAGCGGGCAGTGAGCAGTACGCGGTTGCCAATTCGGACCAAGGGGAAGAGTACGGCCTTGGAGCAGACGTTGGTAGCTCAATAGGGTGCCGGAGCTCTTGCGACTGGGGGGCGATGGTGGCTTTGGCGCGGCGGCACGGGCCGACTTGGCCGATTGTGCCTTGATCTGTGGGCGCGGTGGTGGTGGTGGTGGTGGTCCTTTGTCCGAAGTCTTGCGTTGCGGTATCGAAGAGTGCGGTGGCGTCATGCTTTTTACGCGTCCGGACAGCGCTTCAATTAGGTTTTCTGTCCGATTCTCCATCGCTGATTCGGATAGGTTTTCGCTGTTGGCCATGACATCGCTAATGTCGATTTCTTGGGTGGAGTCGGCGGTGTCAAACTGAAACTCGGGTGAGTCTAGATCCAGTATTGTTGTCGCATTACCAGAGTCTAGCTCAACGTCGGCTATGGAAAGCTCGTAGGCGTCTTTGTTGCTCGCGGGATTGCTGCGGCCAGGGATACTTGTAGGCTTCTTGTGGCGAGAAGGCGCGTTGTGAGAACGGGCGCTATCAGATTCAATTCTCGCAGCCGCGGCCTCGATCTCGGGCATTCTTTGACTGTCCGTGTAGTTCCCGATCTTGCGGGCCATTCGCCACAGATCACTGATCGTTTCCGTGTCTTCGGGTAAAATTAGAAACGCCGAGATGAGTGTCCGAAACGCACGGACTGGCTGATTGGCCTTGTTCTCGTATGCGTTCGCCTTGCGTCTCAGAATTGCAACGCGCTCTGATGGTTGCGTCGCACGCTGCGCGAGTGCAGTTTCTATCGTGAGAACTTCCTGCCATCGTTTTTGACGGCCAGCAAACTCGTATAGTTTTTTCTGAATGTCGGCACTGTCCGGTGACGCCGCGAAGGCACCTAGCAAATCACCTAGTGCGCCTTCCATGTCTCTCGACTTTTCTTCTCGGAGCCCGGCACGTTTGAGGTAGAGGGCCACGCGATTTCCTCCCTGAGCGTCCTGCAAGGGGAGGGAAATACAATCCAGCAAAATATCCCAAATCACCTGCCGATTTGCCTGCTCCGCTATTTTCTCAGCGTCGACTAGGAGTGATTCGCTGCTGGGTTGAACCTGCAAGGCTTCGCGCAAAGAATCGATTGCGCGTTTGGGATCATTGAGTCGCTCACTGGCAATCACGGCGGTGTCGCGACAGAGAGAAACGAAACGCGATATGGAGTCGGGGTCTTTCTTCTCTGATAGTTCTTCGCGATCGGCGTCGTAGACGTTGGCGAGTTCGCGCCACAGGCCGTAACTCTCCGCGATTCGGCGCATTTCCCGCAAGGTAGTCTCGTCCGCTTGCAGCTCGTGAGCCCGGCTGTACCACTGAAATGCGCTGCGATGATCTCTGAGTTCTTCAGCAGATACATTGGCGACTTTGAGCATTAGCCCGCGTCGCTCTGTCTGGTTCTCAGAGTGAGCGATTCGCTTCTCCAGCAAGCTCGTGTGTTTTCGCCATAGCCCGACAGCCGCGTACAAGTCCGAAGCAGCCGAGAGTGCTTCTTCATGGTCCGGAGAGAGTTGCAAAACTCGCTCATACGACTGAAGCGCCCGCTTGGGATCGCCAATTCGGTCGCGACATAGAATTCCGATTTCGAGTCCACGGTTTATTTTTGCATTGGTATCTTGAGTGAGAACCATCTCTCTTTCGGCAACTCGTATGGCCGGTTCGAAGTTTCCACGTGCTTCGTAGAGCCTACGAAGTCTTCTGTGTGCCTCCAGGTTTCTCGGCGCGACGTGGGCGATGAGATGTTCAAGAACCTGGGTTGCCGTCTCTGCGCTGCCAATGCGTTCTTCCAAAAGCTCAGCGTGTCTGAGTGCAAAGGCCGCAGCCTTGTCCGGTGAGTCTCCTGCATAAAGAGGGATTTGCCTCTCCAATATATCGCACAAGTCACGCCACTTGCCGGCATCATCATAGATACGAGATAGAGAAATCAGTGCGTCTCTGTCTCTCTCGGAGATTTCCAGTACCCGCTGCCAGGCTTTCTGCGCACGATCGGGATCGTTGAGATTGTGCTCGAGCACTTTTGCGAATCGTTTTAGTTCCGCGGACATCTCGGCCGCTGCTGCGCTGCCCGCTCGAGGAATCTCAGCATTCATGAGAGCTCTGTCAAGGACCTCGGCCAAATCCGAGTGTCGCTGAGATTGCTCGTATAGGACCGATAGCTTCTTCAGGCACTCACTGTCATTGGGCGCGACTCCTAGGAGTTTTTCCCAGCGTTCGGTGGCGACAACATCATCGTTTCTCTCTTCCGCCAGCCGCGCCAGTCGCCTGAGTAATTTGGCCCTCTCGACGGGGGCCGCAGAACAGGCAACGTGATATTGCAGCGTTTGCTCTAGGCGTTCGACATCGCCAGATTTCTCCAGTACCCGTCCCATTCGCTCGAGTGCCTCACGGTCACCCGGCAGCAGTTCAAGAATCCCCGAACATGAGTAGACGACGCCTTCAACGTCGGCCAACTCAGTCTCGTAGATGCCACTGAGTCTGCGCAATGAGGTAAGTCGTTCCACACGCTTTGCGGTGGGCCATTCTCGAGCTGTGCCGGGAACTTGCTCTGTGCTGCGAGCATCGAGCACTTCTGCGTCGAGATCTAGCTGCCTTCTCAATGTGTGCGCGAGTCCTGCCTCGTCTCCTTCTCTCTCGTAAAGTTCGGCCAACGACTTGAGAGGCATTGGGTCTTTAGGGAAAAGTGTTAAGACTTCTTCGTATATTGAAATTGCCCGTCGTGGGTTGACTTGGCGCTCGCGGTAGACTTGGGCAATTCGTTTGAGTGCTTCGGCCCGAGTCGCCGCCGTGGTAGCCATTTCTGCTTCTTGTTCGAGGACACCGACGAGGGACTCCCACATTTTGGCTCGAGACATCAGCCCGCGCAGCGCCTCGTTGGTTTTCGGAGTTGCCCCCTCGAGTTCTTGAATACGACGCCAAGTGAGGATTGCCCTATCGATGTCGCCCAAGCGGGTTTCGCAAAGCTTCGCCACGGTTTCTAACTTCTGTACAAGTTCGCTGGCGGAAGCACCGTGATCCCGGAGTTGATCGATTGTGTACTCGTGAAGATCTGTGAGTCCACGCCAATCTCGGCGCTCTCGAAAATGCTCAAGGTATCGATTTAGCGCTTCGGTATTGAGCGGCTCGTATCCCAAAATTTGGTGCAATGTCTCTGCAGCTCGGTCTCTGTCACCAAGTTGGTTTCGATAGGTAGCCGCAAGTTCCAAGAGCAGAGCAATCATCTCCTTGCTACCGGGAAGCTTCGTCGCAAGATCGGCTTCAAGCATGCGCACAAGTTCTTCACCCGCGCCATCTTCTTCATAGAGCGTGCGCAGCCTTTGGGCGTATTCGCTGCTTACGGAGTGCGCGGGAGCTAGCTCTGCGAGAATCTCTTTGAGTTCATCACGATCGTCGATATTGGTTTCATAGAGTTCGACACGTCGAGTTAGGAGGACCGCACGCTCTTCTGGCGTCGTTGCGATACCGAGTTGTTGTTGGTAAAGTCTGTCCAAATCGCCCCAACGTCTGGCTTGTCGTAAGACATTTTCTAGCTTTGAACTGCCTTCTTTGGAACTGGGGTCAACGCCCAACGCACGTCGCAAGTACGAGATCGCGTTCTCTGAATCGCCATCGTTGATGCGGGTCTCCCCGAGCTCGACAAAGAGTTGTCCGGCCCGTCTATGATCTGCGTCTTCTTGAAGCGAAGTTAGAGACTCGGCCAAGCGCTCTCTTGCGATTTCAGAGCTAGGATCGAGTTCCAGCGCGTTTTGCAGGTGCTCTGCCGCACCTCGCATGTCAGAGCTCTTCTGTTTTAGTTCTCCGAGGGCAAGCTCGAGTTGGGCTCGACGTGCTCGCTTTCCACCCTGTCCGAGAAGTTGCAGTTCAGCCTCATAGAGAGTTGCCACCATTTGGTGATCGCCGAGAGAACTGTAGATTGTGCGGGAGCGTTCTAGCGCTTCGGTATTGTGGGGTTCGAGTTGAAAACTCCGTTGCCAGCACTGAAGTGCACGGTCCAGGCGTCCTAGATGATCTTGCCAGAGATTGGCGATTGCCCGGTATCGAGCGGCCAAGCGCTGTGACGAGCGTGGGCCGGAATCAGCACCCTGGGCCTCGATTGCAGAGATTTCGGCATCGGCAACGTCGGCAGCTTCGGCAAAGCGCTTGTCTGCGACGAGCAGATCGAAGTACTGATTGGATATTTTTTCGTGGCCCGGATCTGCAGTGAGGGCACTTCGGAAATTTTGTTGTTGGCGTTCGGTATCGCCCAGCGTTGCCCGCAAGAGGGATGCATCAAACCAGAGTCGAGTTGACTCCGATACTGATTTTGCGTTGCTGGCTCGCAGCTCAAAGAGTTCGGCCAAATCAGCAGGGCGCTCTTTTCGTTTTAACGACGACTTTAGCTGTCTAAAAAGTTCCGAATCGCCTGGGTCTGCGCGAAAGGATTGCAGTTGAGCGCTGAGGGTGTCGGAAGGAGTAGTATCAGTCAGTGTCGGATCGTCGATCATCAAACCCCGGAGTAAAAATGCAGTGTGCCCGGTAGGTTAGCACGATCCAATCGGCTTCTGCAGGGGCGGCCTTCCCCCTTTGTCGCTTTTTTCGCTTCGCTTACTTACGATGGGCTCGGGACATTGGGGAATGCTCCCCCCGTGTCGAATTTGATTCACCCGCAGCGCTTGCGGTCGGCTAACCTGCGGTCAGCTAGCTTGTGGTCGGAAGCATGGTGGCGGCCAATTCACGAGCGATGATGAGCCCGTTGCCCCCGGTGGCAAGGGCATTGGAGCTGTTTTTAGCAGCGCATGCTTCGACACTTTCGCGCATGCGTTTGGTGTGTTGATTTTGTAGAGGCGAGCTCTTGAGCGCCTCACTGCTGCGAATCTCTCTGTCCAATACGAACTGCACCGCACGCACACGTTCTTGCATCGAAACTGACTCAATTGGCAAATACGAGACGTTGTACATCTCAAGTAAAAGCTTCACCATGCCATCGATTCGTACGACGGAGTCCCACTCGACGCCAGCTCGAACGCCGTCTTCTGCCAGTAGGGACTTGTGAGGTCGCAGAAAGAACACGGTACCGCCAGAGACCCATTCCATGTACTCTGAGAAACCTGCGTTCTTCACCATGTCCGAAAAAATGGTGGTGTGGTCAGCGGCGTAGCAGAGGTTGTCGAAGGCTCTGTCCGAGACAAATTTATCAGAGTGCTGTTTCTCTGTTGTTACTTGCCTAGCAAACACTTTTCGTTGATAGGAGGAAACCGCTTCCATATCGACTCGCATGGCGTCGAAGGAGGTTTCCATTTCCGCGAGCACACTGCGCGCCACTTCGGAGATCATCGGCAACTTGTATTTCCCAGAAACGTACCGACACAGTGTGGTTTTCCCTGTGGCGTGGCTGCCGACAAAATAGATGCGCATGTCACTCCATAGCAGAGGTGTCTGACACTGCCTTGAGAACGAAACCTAGCCTCTATAGAAGTGGCGGTTTCGCGGCTAGCGACAGGCCAAAACCTGATTGCGATTTCGCGCCTTGGCCACACACTGCGCTTCGGATTTGGTCCACTTCTCGGCGCATTCCTCCAACGACGCGGTATATTCTTGTTTGCGGCTTCGATCCGCGTTCTTGCCGGTTTTCCCCGCAAAAATGAAACGAGAACGTTTGACGGCAACTGCTTTGCACTCTTGGTCACTGGGCGCCTCACGGCACGCGGGAACAGAGAACAATAGGCAGGAAATGAGGCAGAGGTATTTCATCTCACCAATGTATATCGGCAGTCTCCAGCGTTTCTTTAGTTCTCTTTGTCAAGAGAAAAGTCCATATCGGGCTCGTCGATCTCGATACGAATGTCATCGTCTTGGTTTCTCTCGGCGATCTCTGCCATGGCTTCGATGCCCTCAACTATAAATTCATGAAAGCGATCTCTCTCGGTCTCGGCTAGCAAGGAGAATTCGACCCCCAGGCCGACCGGGTCCAAGTTTTTGCGCCGGACAGTAGAATTGATTGTGAACGAGTTGGTGTTGAGAGGGTGCAAAATGCTCAGCTCTAGAGCTTGTCCGATATCGAGATCTAGATCGGTTTCCAAAAACATTCCGCCCGTGGAAAGGTTCCGAGAATAGAGGGTCTCGAGTTCACTGATGTTTGCGGGTTTGACTTCGAATTTGACATCGAGCCTGGGATGTCGCCGCCGGGCGCTGCTTGGAAACTCCAGTTCTTCCTCCGAAAAACTCTCCCGGACATGCAGGATAAAACGTTCCCAAACTCCCCGATCGTTTTCACTTTGGGCGTAGAATTGAATTCCGGTGCCTGAGCTGTTGGCGTTCTCAGTTAGGGAAAATACGCACATCCCATGCGAGTGAAAGGGAGTGTTGTCCGGTGGCAAGGTGGCTTCGATTGCAATGAGCTCACGCAGGTTGGGCGGAGACTCTGTACACAGAAAGATTCCTCGGTAACTAACGTCACTGGTGTCGAGTGCAAAGGTCTCGGCACCGCTGCGTAGCGTTACCTTTAGTCGGAATGGGTATCGGGCCTCTCGGCGTTCAGACTGGCTCTGCGTAGACATCGAATGGATCTTAACAAGAAGTTGTGCCCTTACGGACTCGCTGGCACGCTGGATTCTCGAAGTACGCGAGCTGCCGCTTGCAAAAGTGGAATGGCGCGAGCTGGCTGATGGCCGGCCGATATGTCTTGAGGACTGTCTACTAGTGGCGATAGACCTAGTGTTGAAAGAGCACGGCAATGGCATGAGCGGCCACTGCTGTGAGAGGCAAATAGGTAGCTTCGCACCTCGGGATGAAACTCGTGGGCTAGTAATGCTGCGGCACTTGTCGCGTGTCCGTCCAGAAGAATGGGCAGTTGCAGCGACGTTGCTGCCAGGATGAGTCCAGTCAAAACACCGATATCGTATCCACCGACTCTTGAGAGTAGTTCGATTGCGGACGTTGCTGCGCTCTGGTGACGGTCGAGAGCAGAATTGAGTATTACTTGGTGGCGCGAGGGCAAGCCAAGCGGAGGTACGCCCGTGAGTATGGCAACAATCGCCTCGGCGCAAAATTCAGAACCGGCTCCAAGCTGGGCAAGTGCTAGCATTTCGGCGCCCGCCTCAGCTTGTGAATAGAGCAGGGCAAAGCCAGTGTTGAGTGCCGCCTCTGCATCGGTGAGGCTCATGGCTCTGGCTGTTGTAAAATCTGCGCTACCGTGGCCGATACGGAAGGAAAGCAGGGTGTTACTGTCGACGGTTTCAGGGTGGTAAATCCCAACATCGATCACACTGAGCTGGGTGTTTTGTGTTCGCAACACTGCGTGCATTTTTGAGTGGCACAGGAACTCGGACAGAATCTCGGCTGTGGATGTCTCGGATGTTTGGGAACTCGCGGATCGGGCGATGCCGTGATCTGCTGCGATAACAAGAAGCGCGGCCTTGT
>JAESTW010000180.1 GCA_016763395.1 Kofleriaceae bacterium | reverse complement strand
CTCATGTAACTTTCGAGCGTACATCGTAAAGCTCAGACTATCTCCCACCGCTAGGTCGACAGCATAGAATCGCGGTGCACCCTTGCTAACCCGTCCCTCGATTCGAGTCCCTAGAGCCACCAGAGGAGCATTGGCAGCACTCATGCCACCACTCTGGGCATAGCTACCGGCAAGAGTTGGCGCTGGTTCAACCGGGAAGGCAGCCGCACCCTGTGCACTCATTGGAGCAGGAGGAGGCGCCGCTGGCTGCGCGTATGTACTTGTACCTGAAGACGGGCCAAACTGCGCCTGGGCGACAAAGGTCGGGGCCTTGGGCCGGAGCGTTAGCCCCGCGTCACAGCCGAGGCCAGAGATAAGTAGTGCGCCGAGGCCAAGGCCTTGGGCAATGCGAGAAAAAGAAGGGCAACGATTACTAGGGCGCATTTGAAGTCTCCTGGAGTTGTTCATTTCACCCGCCCGTATCGGCGATAGTGGCTCCGAGGTTGCGTCCCAATTGCAAAAAACTCAAAATAGTTTTGGGTCTGATGGCTATCAGTACAAATCAGCTCATTTCGGAGCAATCCAGAGCCGATTGTCTCTGCGCTCAATCCGTGTACTTTGCTGCCAAGTAGATAAATCGGCGTCAATCGTCAGTAAAAATGCGTCAATCTCATCACGCTCTGACTGCTCGGACGAACACCTATAGTCAACTACGCGCTGCATCATCCACAGTGAATAGGGAAGCACACTCCGGTCGGTATCAACTCCGGCCATTCGTACCGCGTGTGTGCCCAGATGTCTGGGAATGCTGGCTCCTTCTGACTGTGACCGGGCCCATCGATCAAAGACAGCGGCTGTGTCACGCAATACCGGTAGTTGTTCACTACTGAAGCTCTGGAGAATGGGCAGCAAGGTTGTTGGAATCTCGTCGTCCGAACTGGCTTTGACCACCACAGAGTCTGGGGCCATCATGCGCTCAATCCATTTTACAACTTGCGGTGCATGGGCGCGAAGATAGTGTCCGGGAACTGGATCTCGATACAAGTGCGCATAGAAGGGTCCGATAAACCCGAAGTCAGCAATCGTAGGGTGTGCTCCCAGTAGATAGTCATGCGTACCAAAATGTGTCTCTAAATCTACTAGGAACTTCTCGTACCAGAGTTCCAATGCCGGAGTCGTCTCCGTTGTGACTCCAAGGCGAGGAACAAACTTTTTGAATCGCGACGCCAAGCTTCTCCCCAATTTGCGGTGCAGGACCCGAGGCCCCCACGGCAGCACGATCTTGCCGAAGTCGACAAAGAGATCCTGCAGGTCATTCTCTGGAACATTCCACCGGTAGTGCATTGCAACATTGAGTAGCCACTCGTCACCAAAGAGTTCGAGTATCAACGAGGCGAGCCGCCGCCGTGGCGTCTTGGGAATCATCGGGTTGTCCGGAAACAGTGACTCGAGGGTATCGATGATGACCGATGTATCCTGCCAAACCTCGTCATCAGGGCTCTGAAGTACTGGGATGTAGCTTACTCCGGTACGCGGAACGATAAAACGCTTGTAGGTCATCGCCCAGGGACGTACTTCTCGAAAGGGAATGCCCTTTTTGTACAAATAGCTGCGTAACTTCCCCGAGTAAAGAGAAAATTCGGCGCCGTACATCACGAATTCCCCACCGGACATAGTCTTCGCTCCAGACATTGTCTCAGCCTGGGCTTTTCGTTAGTACGCCACTGTCTAGCTGCCATCCCATGTGCTTGGCAAAAGGAACGACGCAACGATGTGCAAAGGTCTCCGCCAATTCAGATGGCGGGATGTTGATGCGATCTTCCACTTGAGCTGCACTTAGCCTTGTCTCTCGGCTTCTTTCCAAAAGCCAACAAAGCGCCCGGTAGCCGGTACGACCTTCCAGGCTATCACCACCTGGGTCTTTCAGGGATTCGGCGTCCGGCTTCCCTTCGATCTCGACACCTTTCCAAAAGGCAAAGTATCCGGCGATGGAACTCGCCTCTCTGTACGGAGTCTCGTAAACCCACGCAGCGGCGGCATTGACCTCACCGTCAACAACGATATCAAAATAGCTGGCGTCACCCTTCCAATGACAATAACTGGACGGCCGCTCGGCCGGACGAACTCGCCCACGCAAAATAGAATCGGGCGGAAAGTACACACGATTCTCAACTAGAACTACGTGGTCACTCTCCGCTATCAACTCTGTATTCCAGATTGCTTGAGTCATCACTAGATCCTACCGAGTTTCTGGGCCTGCGTACCTATTGTTTGGGAATTTAACCGCAACGGAAGATTGGGAAGGATTGGTTGGCTACCTGGCACTGCGCTCTGGCCTCGGATTCACTTCGTGTACAGGCCTTGCGCAAGAGGCGATGGGACTTATTGTAGTTGGCAAAGGAGACTTCAATAATGTCCATATTTAGGTGCCGCGAGTGCGGTCGAATCAACCGAATCGCAGCCAATTCTAGTGAATCCCGTACGCCACATTGCGGACACTGCAAAGCCGACTTGGATACAAGTGGCGCCCCGCAAGATGTGAATGCCAAAGCACTGCGCAAGGCGATCGCCAATTCGCCGGTCCCGATTCTCCTCGACATCTGGGCCCCATGGTGTGGCCCCTGCCGAATGGTAGCCCCAGTTTTAGAAGAGGTAGGCAAAGAGCGAGCCAGCGATTTGATGATTCTCAAACTCAACAGTGATGAGAATCAGCAAATGTCCGGTAGTCTAAAGGTGAGCGGTATTCCGACGATGATTGTGTTTAAGGGCGGCAAAGAGAGTGACCGTCAGTCCGGTGCAATGAACAAATCCGGCCTCGACTCCTGGCTCTCGTCACGAGTCTAGCCTGCGTTTGCTCAAGTGCAGGCCTGCCGTGCTTAGCGCGGAGACCATCAGAATTCTGAGTGCTGCTCGATTGGGCTAGGAGATTGGTGTTTTTCTGTATAAAACACAATCTCCTAGTTATCTGGGCCTGGAGGGCCCAGTTCCAGGGGCTTTGCCCCAAGATACTAGGAATGTGGTGTATTTCACACCACATTCCTAGCGTGGTATAGACGGGGCCTAGTGCGCGCTTTCTCTCTTATCGTGGCTTTATTGCTGGCGACAGTCTCTCCGCTCCATGCGCAAGAGCGAAACCTTTCGGGGCGGGTCCTCGATGCCGACGGCAATCCTGTGGCGGGCGCGACTGTTGCACACCTAGTTACCGAGGTGGTGACTGACAAAGAGGGGCGATTCGAGCTGCCAGTTTCCACGGGCTATGCTGATATCGTCGTCGTTGCGGACAACTTCCAAACCCTGAT
>JAESTW010000009.1 GCA_016763395.1 Kofleriaceae bacterium | reverse complement strand
CAATTCCCGTGGATTCGATTCAGTCGATATCCGACAATAGGCAGATAGACCCAACCTTCATTTATGTTCACCATCGCTCGGGAACGATTGCCATACCAAGGCAGGGCAAGGGCGGCTTCGGCGCACTATTGGACGAGATCAAAGCTGGGGAAAATTCTGATAGTGGCATGGATTTGCCGAGCCCACTAGAGAGATTTCGTGCCAAAGAATTCAATAAATTTGAGCACGAAGAAGTCTTTTCTGTAGGAGCTCGAGATGATTTCGGAGTCTCGGGAGGTAGCGAAGTCGGCACTCGGAAATTGTTGGTGTATTGGGCCGCAATGGCGTTATGGTTTGTTGCTGGTGTTGTTGATGACAATGGTGCCTTAGGTGGTCTAGCGATATCCGGAGTTATATTTGGGCTTTTCTATATGGTGTTTCGCAGAGGGGCTCGGAGGCGACTGCACAAACTTTGGGACGGCGCAGGAATTGTAATTAGTCCGGACGGCATGGCTTTGTCACAGGGAGATGAACGAGGAGTTTTGGAGTGGAAAGATATAGTCTCGGTAGAATTCTCAAAACGCCGCATTCCTTTTTCTACCGGTATTATCGAGAATCTTTTGGTGAAGATCGAGGGAGCAGAACTCAAGATCAACAACGTGTACGCCCAGAGCCTCAGCACGATCGAGCGTGAGATCAATCAGCATATCAGCTGACATTGCCATTGCGGTGATTGGCGGTGGCGCGGTCGGACAAGCGATCGCGTATTCCCTAGGTCGAGCGGGCAAAGAAGTGGTTGTGGTCGAAGCGTGTCGGCACGATCGAATCGAGAATCAGTCGACTCGAAATTCAGGAGTGATTCACGCCGGGCTGTACTACGAGCAGAAGTCTCAACCTCTGAAAGCGCGATTGTGCGTGCAGGGGAATTCGCGGATCTACGAGTTTTGCCAAGAGTACGGCGTCCCCCATCAACGCACAGGGAAAATTGTTGTCGCTACCGATGAGCGAGAGAAGGGGTATTTACAGCCCTTACTCCAGACGGCTAGAGAAAACGGAGTGCCGGACGTAGAGATGATTGGCCAGGTTCGTATCAATGAACTTGAAGCCAATGTCCGAGGGTGTGCTGCGCTCTATTTACCGAGTTCTGGCGTGATCGATTCAGCAGCGTATCTCCGGGCCCTTCATCAACAAAGTGGCGCACACACTCTTTGGGGCACGAAGGTTCTGGCTGTCACCAAAGTGCAATCTGGATTCGAAATTCGAACACTGTGCGGTGGCAAGGAAAGCCGTTTTATCGCGGGCCAGGTGGTGAATTCAGCAGGGTTGTACGCAGACGAGGTGGCTCGAATGATCAATCCCGAGAGTCCTTACGACATCATGGCAGTTCGGGGAGAGTCGGTTAAGTTTTACACAAGTCGCCGGCCGACGCTGACAATGCATGGGCTCAATGTTTACCCTGTTCCCTGCGGGTTTTATAAAGAGACTGGCCATCGCGCCCTTTTGTCATATGTAGACTATTGCAATGCTCTGGCATCGGGCGGTGTTGTTGCAACGACTGGAGTTCATTTAACACCAACGCTAGATTCCGAGGGAAATATCAGTAGCACGGTCAGCGTTGGCCCCGCACTGACGTTGGGAATGGGTAAAGAAAACTTCGGAGGAAAACTTCGTAACCTTGAGTACTATCATTCGCAGGTTAGTCACTTTTTCCCTGCGCTGGAGGTGGCTGATATGGAGCTTCATCAGACGGGGATACAAGCTCGCCTTGCAGACCACCGGGACTGGATCATTGAGAGAGATTCACATGAATCCGATTTCATAAATCTGATTGGGATCGACTCACCAGGGCTGACCGCCTCCTTGGCAATTGCGCGCGAAGTTGTAGATTTGCTCACTCCAAGTGGCGAATTGGCCTCAGTACGCATGCCGGTCCGAGCCGAAAGAGCGGATCCAAAGGATGAGACTTGACAAAGTACTTTGATGCTAGGGATGCTCTATAGCGTGCAGTCAAAAGACGTGAATTGGTGGGGCTATGTGGAGGGAGAACCACTGGTACTGTCCATCGTGACACTTGTGTTTGTTGCATTCGTCGGCGTCTATTTGTTTCGAAGACTACGCCGGCCGGTTCAGAAGGTGGTAGTACCCGCACGCTCGAGGCGATTGTGGGTCCGGTAGAGTTTCGAGTGAACTGGGGAATTCGATAGATGGAAGTAGGCCGCGGTAAAGTAGAGCAACAGCCTTTCGCTCGGACAATTTACAGTCTCGCCGCCAAGCGCTTTACGGGTGACTTGGTACTGCGACAAGGGCGGCGCGAATACCGCAGTTCGTGGGAGAACGGTTACATTGTAGCAGCGACAAGTGAGTCACCCGCGGACAGCCCCGGACGAGTTGCGTTGGCACAAGGGCTTGTCAACTCTTCCACCTTGGGAATTTACGTGCAGCGTTTGGCGGCAACCCCAGGTCTCGATCCAGTTGAGCTCTTGGTCGAATTGGCCAAACTCACTGATGGGCAGCGTATCGCTTTGCGCCAGGGTGTCTTGGCCCGTGCAGCATCGCGAATTTTTGCGCTTCCAAACGCTGACTTTGTAATGGACAACGCCCGTACCATGAGGGCTGATGCCGAGCTAGCTCCTATAGATTTGCGCTGGCTAATCTATTTAGGGCTACGGTCTCACTATTCGCTACAACGCCTGCGTTCAGAACTTTCCGCAGTCGGCGATCGAGGCTTGCGCTTGCTAAAAGAAGCCATTCCGATGCTTCCGGCATTCGGCTTTACCGAGCTCGAAACACCGATTCTTCAAAAACTGAAGTCTCAAGAACTCAGCTTGGCAAATCTTCTTGTTATCAGCGGTCTGGACGAAGCTACCGTGACGAGTGTGGTGTATGCGCTAATGGCGTGTAACTATCTGTCCGCAGGCCAGCCTCAGGCAAAGATGGAGGATACTACTGCACCAGTTCCTACCCCGATTCCGCCTGAGAAAAAGAAGAGCCTAGAGGCAGCAACTGTCCGGGTTCGTGGTGGTGGTACGAGCAAGGTGAGCCAACAACCGGGCTTAGCGGAAGAAACAGCACTACTCATTCACCAAAAGCTACAATTGCTAGATAGCGGAGCAGATCACTTTGCAGTCTTAGGTGTTCCCCGAGGATCGACCACAGTTAATGTGCGTACGGGCTACTTCACCTTGGCCAAGAGACTGCACCCAGACAGGCTCAAAGCGATTGGTGTGCCAGAGGTGCGCGACGAAGCGCAACGACTCTTCTCGGCCATCAACAAGGCATTTGCCGTACTGAGCAATGCCAAAGAATTGGCACACTACGAAAAAGTCTTAGCTGCTGGCGGCGAGAAGGCATTTGCCAAAGAGCAGCGAGAAGCCGAGGAAATGGCTATCCGTATCATCCGCTCAGAAGAGCATTACTATCTCGGAGAGATGGCACTTCGGCGCAATCAGTTTGCCCATGCGGAAGGCGAGTTTCGCAAAGCCTGCGAATTGAACCCCGAAGAGGGCGAGTACCGCGCGTTATACGCATGGTGCTACTACTGCAATGCAAGTGATCGTGCTGCAATTGAGCGGGAAGCCTACGGGCTGATGGCTGAGTCACTCAAGATGAACGCCAAGAGCATCACCATTCGCTTGTACAATGCGAAGCTGCTGAAGCTGATGGGGCACAAGGAAGAGGCAATTGCCGCCTTCCGCGAGCTCAAAAGAATGGATCCGGGAAACCGAGAAGGCAATCTCGAACTTCGGCTGCTCTTAGAATAATTCTGAATCTTTAAGAATAGTTCGAGTTCGCGTAGGCGCGTTTGCGCCGGACTATTTCTTTGCTAAGAAGGCTTTGGCCTTGGAGTCGAGATCGACAAAGCGAATTGTCATTTGCTCTTCAGATACGGCGTGAACTTTTGCCCGGAGCTCAAACTCACTACCCTTGTGTGCAACCCGAATTTGGAAACTCTCACCAATCTCCATAAGCAGTGGCCCAGAAAGCACGGCGCCTTTGGCGTCGAGGCTTCGCAAATCAAACATGGTGTACTCACCGCTGTTGTTCTCGGTGTTGAGTAATATCGTTGCGCTTGAATCCTTCATGGCTGGGAATCAGTGACTACCACGTCCGCTGGGTCCTCGACAAGCGTGCTACCTTGTCGTCAATGAGCAAGGTGAGCAAAGACGAGATTCGGCAACTGGGGAAGCTTGCGCGCTTGTCTCTTTCTGCCGCCGAAATAGGCTCTCTGGAGCATGAACTCTCAAGTATCTTGGGCCACATGGAGAACCTCGCTGAGGTCAATACGAGTGATGTTGTTCCAATGACACACGCGAACATGAGTACAGGCGCGGATCTTCGGCCCGAGAATCTCCAGCCAGCCAGTCTTCGGCCCGATATTGCTCAGCCCAGCTTGGCTGTCGAATCGTTTTTGACTTCTGCCAGTCGAATCCAAGACAATTGCTTCTCGGTGCCACCAGTGCTTCCCTCAGGGGCATCCAAGTGACTGTTATTACCCAACTATCTGCCGCTGAACAGGCTCGCAAGGTACGTCAGGGAGAAATCTCGGCGAGTGAACTTTGCCAGGCCTACCTGAAACGAATTGCCAGCCAAGACGAGGAGATCGGTGCCTACTTGCGGGTTGATGAGGAGGGCGCGCTCGCACAGGCGGCCAAGGTCGACACCAAAATCGCTGCTGGCCACCCAGTTGGCGCGTTGGCTGGAGTGCCTGTTGGATTGAGAGATCTGCTTGTCACCAAAGATCTAGAGACCACTGCAGCATCCAAGATTCTCGAAGGATGGATTCCGCCCTATGACGCGCAGGTTGTGTCAGCACTGCGATGCGCGGATGCCGTGATCTTGGGCAAGCTCAACATGGACGAGTTTGCCATGGGCTCATCGACAGAGAATTCTGCGTATAAACCCTGCACCAATCCTTGGGATCGCAAGAAAGTGCCCGGTGGCTCGTCCGGTGGCAGCGCTGCCGCAGTTGCGTCCGATCTATGTTCAATCTCCTTAGGGACGGACACGGGTGGTTCCATTCGCCAACCGGCAGCATTCTGCGGAGTGCTCGGACTGAAACCCAGTTATGGACGGGTTTCTCGCTACGGCGTGATTGCGTACGCATCCTCGTTAGACCAGGTTGGCCCGATAACTCGGACAGCAGAAGATGCTGCTCTAGTACTCGAAGTGATTTCCGGACATGATCCTAGAGACGCGACATCTTCGCAAAGCGCAGTGCCGAAGTTTAGAGATTCCTGCGGCCAAGGCGTTGCTGGCTTGCGAATCGGGATTGCCGATGAGATGAGTCTGGAGGCGGTCGATTCTCAAGTTCGTGAGCGGGTTGATGCGGCGATTGCAGAGCTAAAGGCCGGAGGCGCGGAGGTAAAGAGAGTGTCTCTTCCGCATACGAAGTACGCTTTGTCCGCGTATTACATTATCGCGCCAGCCGAGGCAGCTTCCAATCTATCGCGCTACGATGGCGTCCGCTTTGGCATGCGTTTGGCCGATGACAAATCTCTTCAAGAAATGTACGAGGAGACACGAGGGCAGGGCTTTGGCACCGAAGTAAAGCGCCGGATCATGCTGGGAACCTTCGCACTGCGAGCGGGGTATTACGATGCCTACTACAAAAAGGCACAACAGATCCGGACATTGATAGCCCGTGATTTCGAGCAAGCCTTTGCCGATGTCGATGTGATAGCCAGCCCAACAGCGCCAACGACAGCGTTTGGCTTGGGCGAGAAAACATCTCCCTTAGAAATGTACCAAGCTGACATTTTCACCCTGAGTTGCAACCTAGCAGGTTTGCCCGGCATGAGTTTGAACTGCGGCTTTGACGACGCTAATTTGCCAGTCGGATTGCAGTTGCTAGCGCCGCGAATGCAAGAAGAATCCCTACTCCGCTGTGCCGGGTACTATCAATCGGTAACCGATTGGCATGCTCAGCGTCCGGGCTAGTCGCCTCGGACGCCAATAGGCTACTGTCCGATGTGAATCCGATTTGGCTCGGACCATTGTCGGAACTCATTGGTGTAGTAGAGGTAGGCCTGTGAAGCCGGACCAACATAGTCACCAGGGACTCTAGCAATGAGCTGCAGCGGGATTTCTAGCTCCGCATTTGGGGCCATTGAGCGGAAGTAGAGCACGACCTCTCGTTCGTGAGTTTCGTAGAAGTCGATGATCTTCTTGTCCATAAGCTCCTTTAACTGCCACGTCTGAAAGGTCAGTCCACCGGGAATGCCAACTCGCGCCAAGGTCATCGGTTGTCCTTTGTCCGAAATGTTCTTCACCGAGACGCTCATGCGCACACCTTCGCCAAGAGGAACGCTCTGCTTGTCTAGCTTGGTGAAGAGACGAATCACAGACTCCGAAGAGGATGCAGGCATCTTGCTGCGGTATTCAATTCCAATGCTGTAGGGCAGCGGACTCTCAGAATCCAGCTTGAGTTCAATCGTGTTCTTTCCCGGACGGAGTGAGGCTGCAATGTCCTCAAAGACCAAGGCGTCCTTTTGCCCTTTTTCAAAGCGAAGGGTGCCTGCTGGTTCTCCATTGACTAGAACGGTAGCCACGCCGCCACTCTGGGTCACTCGGCTTGCTTCCGCGTAGTCCGAGAGCGCTGCTAAGGCGAGCACGGTACTTTGTGTCGAACCAAATCCACCAGCACCACTGCGCTTGTCGCTTATCCACTTCACTGAATTTCGGACAGTCGACATATAGGCGTCTCCGCCCTTCAGCAGTGCCATGACTGCAAGACTCGTCGACTCCAGCTCCAGCGCAATGCCACCCGAGCGAGTGATACTGTGATCTGCGCCGGAAAACGCGCCCTCTTTGTCCTGCATTGCCGCGAGCTTTTTGAGTGCACTCAATGTGCTTGCCGATCGTGGCTCCATGTTCACAAGGGTGTTTGTCGCCAGTGCCATCACGTACGGGTCTTTAGTCTCTACGGCTGTCTTCTTTTGGCGCGCGATTTCTGGTCCTAAGTCGGTATCTCCGCTCTGGCTCAGCGCGTAGCTAATGTACGAGTTTGTAACCTCATCACTGGCCTTGCCAAAGGAATCCAAAGCTCGGCTATTGCGCTTGAAACCGCCTTTGCCATCTCTGCGAGACTTGAGCCAGGCAGCGGTTCGTTTGATCATGCTCTTGTCTACTTGTCCGAAGACTTTGCTCATGTCGACGAATTCCATCAATCCGTACGCCGTTAGCGCCTCGTGTCCGGGGTCTCCTCCGAACCACTCGAAGCCCTTCTTTGGGCTCTCGTAGCCAGTGAGCATTTTGTAGCCTTTGTCCAAATGCTTCATGGTTTTCTGAATGAGCGCAGGTTCTGCAGCATCATTTTTCTCCAGATAGTCGAGGACCATGATGTTGGGATAGTCCGCGCTCGAAGCTTGCTCAAAACAGCCGTAGGGCTCACGAATAATCGCTTGAGTTCCAGAGACCATTGTCGCCAAAGGAGAGGGGTACATGGTCAAGCTAGCCCGAATCGTGTCCGGGACCACTCCTGTGATTGTGAATTCATGTTTGATCGTCTTTTCGACGGTTCCCGCCAAGGATATTTCTTGCGGAAAGCCCAGAGGAACCACCGAGACGCGCCTTTCGACTTCGTCTTTCAAATTGCTTGTGTCGATAGCAATTCGCATGAGGCCGTCCTTTGGATCTTTTCCATCTCCCACAACAAGCAGCTCAGCAAAGAAGGATTTTCGCTCTTTTGCCTTTAGAGTGACAGAGCTGGGAACACCACCCTTCACCTGAAAGGCTGGGCCAAATGTACTGTTGATCGCAACGGTATAAGGGCGAGACGTTTCGTTCACCAGAGAAACCGGGAGGAGAATTTTGTCACCTTTGGATACTTCCAGTGGCATTTTGACCGCTAGAGACACAGGCAACTTACTCGTGACCAAATGCTCAACTCGTCCGGGAAGACCACCAGTCGATACGCCTTCGGTTTTCACCCGGAACGATGTAATCGCGTCGTTTAGGTAGAAGCTGACTT
>JAESTW010000179.1 GCA_016763395.1 Kofleriaceae bacterium | reverse complement strand
CATGCCGGAGAGTTTGGTGGCAACCAAGCGATAGTCTACCACGTACAGCGTTAGCGCTAGTATCACTAGCACCAGAAGCACCCGCAAGAGTTTCACCTGCCCCGATTTCATCGGGCCTAACACCAACTCGCAATCGTCTGGCAAAGCCGCACTGCCAACCCGTCCCAGCTTTCGGTGGCCATGGGACGGCCGGCTTGTGCCTGGCCAAAGTAACGCTGCAAACGAATTTCGTGAGACGCAATCGAAGCAAAAGACTCTGCGAGTTCTTCTGGAGACTCATACAGTTCGCCGGTGATTCCGGGAGTGACATGCCGCCCGCAGTTTCCGCCGTCTACCGCAAATATCGGCAGTCCGAAGTAGCGGGCTTCTTGTAGCGCTATTCCAAAGGTCTCCATGCGCGAGGAGGACAAATATACATCGGCGGTCTCAAATTGCGCTCGCATCTCCCGATAAGGCACCGGCCCAAGGATTCGGACGCGCTCACCAAGGTTGTACTTCTGCAGCAAGTTTGCGCATGCCGAGCTGTATTCCTTGTCCATGTCCGTGCGACCGACAATATTCAGCGAAAAACAAGTTTCGTGCGACGCAAACTCGGACAGGGATTGCAAAAACGCAAGCACACCTTTGCGTGGAATCAAGTTGCTTGCCATTAGCGCTCGCGGCGGCCAAGACAACTCCCGCACGGGACTTCGGACTTCTTCGATTGCTGGTTCTCCGACAAAAACACGGTTTCCAAGTCCGTACTCTGCCAGTATATCCGCGGTGTACTGGCTCGTCGCAATGAAGCCGTCAAACAGCGGCAACACCGCCTTCTCTAGCGTGCACTCGTCGAATGAATCACTCGCGCCAGGTTCTAGACTCGCCAGGTGGTGAACCAGGAGTACAAACTTTTGTCCGGCAACCCGCGTCCGAACTACCTCCGAGAACTCAGCAAGATTGAGGGTGTCGACAATGTACGTCGCCGCTTCTTGCTCCTCTTTGGTCCAGTCACCTGCTTGTACGCAACGAAAGTCACCCTGCTTCCCAAGCGAAGCCATCAGGCGATCGTTGTACAAGTTGCCCCCAGAAACAGCATCGCTTCCCTGGGGCAGCACAAATACGATCGCATGCGGGAACATCGGATGGCACTATCGCACAAGCCTGGATTCTCTGGGCTACGCTCAAGGCCTTTCGAGTTAGATGCAGCCAAGACTGCTAGGGTATCGTTCCGTGATAGCCTCATCCTCATGAAAACCATCAGTCTCCTATCGCTGGTTTGTGTTGTCAGTAGTTGTAGTAAAAGTACCAGCTCAACTGCGTCACCCGAGATGGCCCAAGAGGCTAGTTCAGCAGAGACTCCTGTTTCTGTGACACCAACTGAGAACGTGGTGCAAGGTATACCCGAAGCGAAAGCACTCGCCTTTTTCAAAGCGGTTCAGGGTGGCGATCCAGCCGCTGTATTGCCTTTCCTGCCAATGCCAGATGACTGCCAGTACATGATGGAAGAAATGGCAAAGGACGGAGTCGAAATTGAGAAATGCCACCAGGGAATCACCGGACTTCGCAAAGGCATCGCCCAATGGTTACCGAGAGCCACGGAAGAATTCAGAGGCTTGAAACCAACTGGCGTCGTCGTTCTCACCAGGGTACCGGGGGCGCCCAAATGGGGCTATCAAGTCTCTGTTGATATCGAAAACTCTCCTCCATTGCGTTTGATCGCAGCCTTCAAATTCGAGAATGAATTTCGCTTCTTCCTCGGCATGAAGAAGAGCGCGCCTGCACCAGAAGCGGACACCACAACGGCCGTCCAGGAACCAGCTGGTGAAACATGGCCAGTGCAAGAACTCACAGCCGGCGAGTACGACCCAGACGGTACTGAGCCTTTAGTGGATGGAACCATGCACTTCGGTAGTATTGCTATGAAGGTTCTAGTGCCGCAGCCGAAGGAAGGCAGGCCGATGGTAGCAACGCTCAGAATCGGAACTGGCTCACCGCTTACAATTGGGTTTCGAAAGGGCAACTATGGTGGCGATGGGAAAGTTGTCGCGGAGAAGCTTCCCGCATTCGCTAACGATCGACTTGTGATGGTCCAGCTCTTTCTCGAGAACGGCGAAGATGTCTTTTCACGTGAGATGGTGACGGCCCTAGTTTTTCTTGGTGACGCGGCGACAAAACCCAAGGTGCTCTGGCAAGGTGAGGGTTTCTATCAGAATTTATTCGGTCAGTGCATGACGCTCAACGTAGTCTCATTCGTGCCAATTAAGGGCGGCAGAGCAAATGTGATGCGCCATCGAGAGGTCATAGTGAACGCTGAAGAGGATGGGTATTTGATGGGTGACGCCAAGGATTGCGTTGCCAAGCCCAAGAGCATCAAGCGCATTGGCCGCGTGAAAATCCCGTAGTCGACAGAGAGGCGCTCTGTCCGGCATGAGCGCTACGTGGTCGCCGGCGAGTTTTCCAGCAGGAATGGCTCATGTGCGGGCAAGAAGCGCCATCACCGTACTAGAAATCACTCGCTTCTACATTCCATCACCCAGATCCTCGCAATCTGGTACCCTCGCGCCACCGTGAAACGATCACAATCTGGCGCACTCACTTTTCTAGTTTCTTCCTTACTTGCGATGGGCTGCGGCTCTGACAAAGAGCAACCTGCAGAGGGCAGTCCGAAGGCAAATTCGGTTAAATCGTCCGGCTCTAAAACTGTAAAAAGTACTCCAGAGAAACCCAAAGCTCCCAGTGCTCGAGATGGGTATCAAGTGTGGCGCTCACTCTTGCAAGAGGCCAGTCGCGCGGAGCTCCGCTTTGGTGGGCCATTCATTGACTTGGGTACCGCAGATCAGAATAAGTACACCCAAGGGAACTGGGAGAGTGGCTGGTCAACATCGAAGTCGGACAAATCGGACAAACCCGCCGCGACCCTGTCCGGCGGCAAAGGCCACCTCAACACCTACTTACTCAATGCCCCCAAAGAGCTTGTGATTCGCGCGCGATCGACGGCGGGCGCCCAGAGCGCTTCTCTCTCCCTGGGCTCACAAGCGCTCGGTGAAATCAAGCTCAATGGCGAGTGGCAAACCTATCGACTGGCGATTGCCAAAGAGGCCACCGGACGAAAGCTGATAAAGTTCACTCACGACAAAGCGACAGCCATGGAGGTCGACTTTGTCTGGCTCTCGGACAAGTCTGGCGCGAAGGTACCAAGTATTGTCGACCACACTCGCCCGATAAAAATAGGGAAAGGCTTGCGACGCTCATTGCTGGCGCCAGGGGCACAGACCTATTCTTACTACCTTCACATTCCAGAAAAGGCGACGCTGATCTTTGACTACGCTTCGCAAAGCTCACAGGATTTCATCGTCCGGGTAGAAGGAGTGGACAACAAGATAAATGAAGTCTTCCGTGGGAGTTCGGAAGGCGAATGGAAGACTGCCAAAGTTGACCTCAGTGCCTACGCCGGCCTTGCAGTGAGGCTGGAAATGGCTACCGAGGGCGCTGGTAGTGGCGGCGCATGGGGTGAGCCTGGAATTTTCGTTACACCTACGAAATACTCTGAAGACACCATAATCAAAGCCAAGAAGGCCAAGAACTTGGTGATGATCATCATGGACACGACAAGAGCCGATCAATTTGAGCTCTTTGCGCCAGGCAATGGCATCCACACACCCAATATCGATGCCTTTTCCAAAAAGGCGACAAGCTTCACGCGCGCCTACAACAACGGAAACTGGACTAAACCCTCCGTTTTGAGCATCTTCTCGGGCCTCTACCCGGCAACTCACACGGCAACCAAGCCTGAATCGATGGTGCCAGAAGGCATTGAGCTTATCTCTGAGCATCTGCAAAAGAATGGCATGAAGACCCAGGGTTTCTCATCGAACCCAGTGGTCAGCGAAAAGTTCGGATTTGAACGTGGTTGGGACGGCTACGAAGTTTTCTATGAGGAGCCAGCCCGAGGCAAGGCGATGTACGAGCGCGCCTCCAAATGGGTGGAAGACAATGGCGACGAGCCTTTCTTCATGTTCATTCAGACCATCGATCCGCACACCACCTACGCCGTCGATAAGAAGTACTGGAGCCGTTACTACAAGAAGAACTACACTGGACCGATTGGAAAGACCTTTACTCGCGCCGATCAGAAAAAAGTGAACGACCGGGTGATGAAGGCAAGCCCGGATGATGTCGCTTGGATCCAAGCTCTCTACCATGGGGAAATCACCTATCAAGATGAGCACGTCGGAGTTCTCTTGGACAAACTTAAGGAACTGGGGCGTCTCGAGGACACCATCGTGGTTGTCACCAATGATCACGGCGAAGAGATCTACGATCACCGCGGCTTCGGACACGGCTGGACGCTCTACGAAGAGATGATCAAAGCCCCGCTCATGATTCACTACCCACCACTCTTTCCCAAGGAAACAGTGGTCGACAAAATCATCGAGCATGTTGATCTAGCGCCGACTCTTGTTGAGGCACTCGGGT